>CAZTUO010000039.1:0-15655 GCA_964616355.1 uncultured Nitrospira sp. | reverse complement strand
CGCGGGGAACTCCCGAGAAAAAAAGGGTTGCATCCAGCTTTCATAGAAGGAGGCAGTGCCATGGTGAGGAAGAAGGCTCGCGCCGGCGTGGCGGTCGGTCTGCTGGCGCTCGCGGGGTGCTCGCCCACCATGAGCGGGCAGGTCAAGGAGGATGTGAGCGTCACCGGGCAGACGCAGAGAGTGGAAGCGGCGGGGCTCCAGTACAGCGGACCCCAGTACACCGTGGCGATCATCAAGTTCGCCAACAAGACGCCGTCGAAGATGCTCAACCTCGGGGAGGCGGCGACGGACATTTTGCGGACGCTGGTCAAGAGCGCGGGCCTCGAGCCGATTGACGTGACCGAGGACGCGATGCGGCAGCAGGAGGAGCTGATCCGGCTGCAGCAGACCGGCGCGGTCAAGACGGGCAAGAAGGACGCGGCCGAGGGGTTCGAGTCCGTGGACTACCGGATCCAGGGCGCGATCACGGCGTACTCCGAGGTCGAGGAGGGGATGGACCTCGCCCTGGCCGGCAGCAAGACCCAGATCGCCCGCGTGCAGGTGGATTACTCGCTCGTGGATGTCGCGTCCGGCAAGAGCCTACTGGCCGAGTCCGGGATGGGGGAGTACCGGAAGGAGACGACCCAGATCCTCGGCATGGGGGGCCGGTCCACGGCTGACGTGGGTCTGCGGGACGGGGCGCTGCGGGACGCGCTCTCCAAAGCCATGGAGAAGATGATCGCCAAGCTGAACGCCCAGCCGTTCACCGGCCGCGTGCTCGCTCTGGAAGGGCCGACGGTCATCATCCGGGCTGGCGAGAAGTCCCGGCTCGCGCCGGGAACCAAGCTGGGCGTCTTCCGGCCCGGCCAGGACCTGATTGATCCCGACACGGGCCGCTCGCTCGGGAAGCGCGAGAAGCAGATCGGCGAGCTCATCCTCGCCAACCACCAAAACGAGCGGGTCTCGGAAGCCCGGATCGCCTCGGGCACGGGTTTTCAGGCTGGCGATGTCGTCCGGGTTGTGCGATAACAACGGTGGCCATGTCCTGTTCGACGCTCCTGGAGCACCGGTATCTCTTCGCCCTCGCCATCGGCCTGGCCGTCGGGCTGCTGGCGCTGCCGCTCGCCTTCCTGGGGCCGATCCACACCGTCGAGCTGAAGAGCCTGGACCATCGCTTCCGCCTGTACGCCGACCCGGGCGCCGCCTCCAAAGACATCGTGCTCGTCGCCGTGGACGAGGCGAGCTTGGAGACGTTCGGCCGCTGGCCCTGGCCTCGGGACCGACACGGCTATCTCGTCCAATTTCTGAAAGCAGCCGGCGCCAGAGCCATCGTCTTCGACATCCTGTTCATGGAGCCGGACCAGAACGAGGAAGAGTTCGACCAGGTGTTCGCCGACTCGGTCGCCGCCGCAGGGAACGTCTTCCTGCCCTTCCTGCTCGACAGCGCCCCGGGGAGAAAGCCATCGGCGGGGCCGGCGAAGGCGTTGCTGCCCCTCGATCGCCCGAGGGAGCAGGCACAGTCCGCCACGCGGGACGAGGCCGGGTTCAAGCTACCCATCCCTGCCCTGGCCGAGGCGGCGCGGGGCCTGGGGTTCATCAATTTCGATCCAGACCCGGACGGCGTCTCCCGCCGGGTGCGACCGTGGCGGCCAGCTCAGGGCGGTGCCGCGATGCAGCTTGCGACGGCCGTCGCGCGGTTCCTGCTCGGGGCCGAGGGTGCGCGGGTGGAGGACGGCCGCTTCACGCTGGGGCGGGCGAGCGCGCCTCTGACTGGCGAGCAGGGCATGGTGCTTAACTGGCACGGCACGCTCGCCCAGCGGGCCTATCCCGCCTATTCCGCCGGGGCGGTGCTCCGGTCGTACGCGGAGCGGCAACGCGGCGAGCACCCGTTCCTAGACCCGGCCCTGTTCAAGGACAAGATCGTCTTCATCGGGACGACGGCTGCGGGCACCTACGATCTCCGGGCGATTCCCCTCGAGCCCTTCACCCCAGGGGTCCTGATCCACATGACGGCCCTCGACAACCTCCTGGCCAGCGATGCGCTCCGCCGCGCGCCCTTCTGGGCGCTGGCCGCCACATCCCTGGTCCTCTGCCTCGGGCTCGCCTTCGGCTTCGCCGCGACGTCGCGCACGGCCCTCAAGGTGGGCCTCGGGCTCGCCGCCGCCCTGGCCTACTATGGCGTGGTCAGCTACGCCTTCGCCCGGCACCGGCTCTGGCTGGACCTGGTGGTGCCCGAGGGGGCCCTGGCGCTGACCTACACGCTGTCCGCCACAGCGGAATATCTGCGCGAAGGCCGGCAGCGCCGCCTGCTCCGTTCCGCCTTCGATCGGTACATGGCGCCGGAGGTCGTGGACGAGATCATGCGGCATCCGGAGTCGGTCAAGCTGGGCGGAGAGAAGAAGGAGCTGACGGTGTTCTTCTCCGACGTCGCCGGATTCACGAACATCTCGGAGCAGTTGTCGCCGGAGGTGCTGGTCGAGATCATCAACCAGTATCTCACGCTCATGACGGGCATTATTCTCGGGCGCCGCGGCAACGTGAACAAGTACCTCGGGGACGGCATCATGGCCATCTTCGGCGCGCCCCGGGGGGACCCTGACCATGCGGTCCAGGCCTGTTACGCGGCGTTGGACGTGCAGGCCGCGCACGAGCCGCTGAACCGGGACCTGGCGGCGAGGGGGTTCAAGCCCCTCACGACGCGGATCGGCATCAACTCGGGGCCCATCGTCGTGGGGAACATGGGCTCGCAGGTGCGGATGGAGTATACGGCGATGGGGGACAGCGTGAATCTGGCCTCGCGGCTGGAGGGGGCGAACAAGTTCTACCACACGCTGATCCTGCTGGGGCCGCGGACCTATGAATTGGCGTGCGGCGAGTTCGAGGCCAGGGAAGTGGACCTCCTACGGGTTAAGGGGAAGGACCAGCCGGTGGCCGTCTATGAGCTGATGGGCCGCAAGGGGTCGCTGAGCGACACGAGGCGCCGGCTGGTGGACCGGTACCTCGAAGGCCTGGCGGCCTACAAGCGGCGGGACTTCCGGTCGGCCTTGGAGCGCTTCACCGAGGCCTTGGCTCTTGATCCTGCGGACGGAGTGTGTCAAGTGTATCGGGACCGAGCCAGGGGCTACCTGGCGGTCCCGCCTCCGGAGGACTGGGACGGGGTCTACGAGCTGACGAGCAAGTGATGAGGGAGGGCGGATCCGGTATGAAGCGACTCCTGCGTCTGGCGGTCCTGAGCTGCTGGGTGCTGACCCTGTTGGCGCTGCCCCCGGTGGGCGCCTGGGCAGAAACGGTGTACGTGCAGAGCAAGACGGCCAAGCTCCGGGCTGGGAAGACCACTCTGGACAAGGAGGTGGCGGACCTGCGCTTCGGCGATGCGCTGACGGTGCTCAAGCGGGAGGGGCAGTGGCTGCAGGTACGCACGGCCGACGGGCAGACCGGCTGGCTCTTCGCCAACAAAGTGAGCGAGACCAAGCCGAAGGGCGACGACACCACCCTCGCTGCCTTGGGCAAGAGCTTTCGGCAGCGCGAGGCGTCGGGCGTGACGGCCTCCGCCGGCGCACGCGGGCTCGACAAGGTCTCGGAGGACTATGCGATCCGGTCGGGGATCAAGCCGCAGGACCGTGCGGCGGTGGACCGCATGGCGACCTATCAGCTCCCCGACGCCGAAGTCGAGGCCTTTCTGAAGGAGGGAAAGCTTGGCGAGTACGGCAACTGAACGGGCGCGCCGCGGCCTCGGCTCGGCGGCGCTCGTTCTGGTGACCCTGAGCCTGGGAGGCTGCGCAGAACTCCAGCAGGTGGCGGAGGGCGTGGCCCAGCAGTCCGGCGATCCGCGGCTCGTGGGGCTCGTCAAGGGCGGCGGCACGCTGATCAGCGGGCTCCTCCCGATCGGCTACGAGGAGGAGCAGTCCATCGGGCAGGCCATCGCGCTGCAGGTGGTCGCCCGCTACCACGGGGTCTACGACCATCCAGCGCTCACCCGCTACGTCAACCTGGTCGGGCAGGCGGTCGCGATGACCAGCGACCGCCCCGAGATCCCCTATCGCTTTGCGGTGCTCGACCACGACTCGATCAACGCGTTCGCCGCCCCGGCCGGCTACATCTTCGTGACCCGCGGGCTGCTCGCGCAGGTGAAGAACGAGGCGGAGCTGGCCGCGGTCCTGGGGCACGAGATCGGACACGTCAGCCAGAAGCACATCCTGGCGGTGATTCAGCGGAGCAAGCAGATCAGCGGGATCACGCAGGCCGGCCTGGCGTACGCGAACCAGAATCCAGAGGCCTTCAAGGGGATCATTGACGCGGCGGTCAAGAAGCTGCTCGACGAGGGGCTCGACCAGGACAAGGAGGTCGAGGCGGATATGCTGGGGGCGGTCTTTGCGGCCCGCGTGGGGTACGACCCTGGGGCCTATGTCTCGCTGCTCACGCGGCTCCGGGACCTGAAGGGGGACGATCCGGCGTTCTTCAAGACCCACCCGAACTTCAGCGCCCGTATCGCAGCGGTCGAACGGGGATTGGGGGAGCGGGGCATCCGCCCGGGCGGGGCCCTGCTGCCGGACCGGTTCGCGAAACAGGTCAAGCTCCGGTAAGTGCTCTGGGCGAGCCGCCCTTACTTGATGGCCACCGCCTTGACTTCCTTGTACGTCGTGTGGCCCTGGAGCACCTTCTGGATGCCGTCCTGGACGAGGGTGGTCATTCCTTCTTCGATGGCCACCTGGAGCATCTCCTCCGTCTTGGCCTTGGCTTGAATCAGCCGCTTCATGCGGTCGGTCCCGACCAACAGCTCGTGAAGAGCAATCCTGCCCTTGAACCCTGATTTGTTGCAGGCGTCGCAGCCCTTTCCACGGAACAACTTGAAGTTGGGATCGTAGCGGATGCCGATCTGCTTGGCCCAGAGGTCCGGACCATAGCCCTGGACCATCTCCTGGTAGTCCTCCTCGGGCGGATGATATTCCTCCTTGCACTCTTTGCAGATGCGGCGGGTGAGCCGCTGGGCCAGCACGCCTAGCATCGCGTCCGCGAAACTGAAGGGGTCGCACCCCATGTCCAGCAGACGGGTCACCGTCTCGACCGCGCTGTTCGTGTGCAGGGTGCTCAGGACCAAGTGGCCGGTCAGCGAGGCCTCGATCCCGGTGTCGGCCGTCTCCTTGTCGCGCATCTCGCCGACCATGATGACGTCGGGGTCGGCCCGGAGGAAGGCCCGCATCGCCGTGGCGAAGGTGAATCCGATCTTGGGCTGCACCTGGACCTGCCGGAGCCCGTACTGGGTGATCTCGACGGGATCCTCAGCCGTCCAGATCTTCATGTCCGGCGTATTGATGTAGCCGAGCACCGAGTGCAAGGTGGTCGTCTTCCCGGAGCCGGTCGGTCCCACGCAGAGGATGATGCCGTACGGCTTCTCCGCCATGGCCTTCAGCTCCCGGAGATTGCGCTCCGAGAACCCCATCTTCTCCAGCGGCAGCGGCTCGCTGGCCGCGAGGATGCGCATGACCACGTCCTCGTTGCCGGGGCCGGCGGTGGGGATCGTGGCGACGCGCAGCTCGATCTCCTTGTTGTCGGCCATCCGGAACTTGATCTTGCCGTCCTGGGGCTTGCGCCGCTCGGCGATGTCCAGGCTGGCCATAATCTTGAAGCGGGACACGATCGCGCGCCGGTAGCTGGGCGGGATTTTCATGTACTCCAAGCAGCTCCCGTCCACCCGGAAGCGGACGATCGTCTCCTTCTTTTCGCCGTACGGCTCGATGTGGATGTCCGAGCTGCCCATCCGGTACGCGTCGGTGATGATCTGGTTGGCCAGCTTGACGATAGCGTTGTCGTTCTCGCTTACAACGCTGACGCCCATCTCTTCCTGTTGGATCTCCGGCGCCTCGGTCTGGAGTTGCTCGATAATCTCCGAGAGGGCGCCTTGCGGGGAGGCGACCTCGGCGGCGCTCGTGGCGGCGTTGAGACACTGCAGGATGTCCCTGCGAAGGCCCACCGCGAACCGGAGGCTCTGACCGGGGAAGATCCGCTTGATGTCCTGCACCTTATCGAGGTCGTTGGGGTCGTCGATGAGGATCTCGACGCCGCCCTTGTCACGGCGGATGGGTGTCCAGAAGTTCTTCCGAAGGTAGTCGGCGTTCAACGGCTTCAGCAGCTCCGCGTCAATGGCGAGGCGGTCGCTGTATTCCACGTAGGGACACCGGTAGAACTGGCTGAGGGATCTGCCGACGTCCGCCTTGGAGACCTTGTACTTCTCGGTCAGCAGCGTCTCGATGTCGGTGCCACCCCGACGGGCTTCGGCGATGGCTGTATCCAGCTCGCTCTGCGTGATGAGGTTGTTGGAGACGAGGTAATCGAACTTGGTCGGAGTTTTCTTCGCCAGCTTGCGGAGGTTGTAGAACGCGATGCCGAGCGCCTTGGCGATCTCGGCTACGGACTCTTCTTGTTCAGGAGTTGGAGCACGCCCATCAGGTACTTGTTCTCCGCGACGATCGGGTAGGTGAGGACCTGCTTGGTCTTAAAGCCGGTCTTCTTGTCCCAGGAGGCGTCGTGGGAGAGGGACGGGCTCAGCTTGCTCAGCTCCTGCCGGTCATAGGCGTCGCCGATGTTGACGGGGCGGAGGTACTTGGCCGTGAAGCCGACGAGGCTCTGTTCGTTGATCGGGACGCGGATCTCCTGGATCCCGTCAATCTGCGGCACCTTCGAGAAGACCTCCTTCTTCTCGGTGTCGACGGCGTAGAGGGTGAGACTCTCCGCGTCGAACACGCTCAGGATGTCCTTATGGAGATCCAGGAGGATCTGATCGAGGTCCTTCGCCGCGTGGATGAGGTTGGTGATGCGCTTGACCTGCTCGGCGTAGGCGACCTTCTGCTGCAGCTCTTGGAGGTGCTCCGGCAGGACCTTCTCCATACGGCGATCCTCCTGTCCCGGCGCGCGTCCGGACTGCTATAGCCTAGGCGCAAACCGGGCGGAACGCAAGGGGGAAGAGGGCGCTGGCGCGGACCGTCGGCTGGCGGGCGGGGTTCGACCGTCAGAGGCCAGCCGCGCGGCACCGATCCTGGATCCAGGCGAGTGTCTGGTTGGGGACCAGCCGCGCCACCTCGCCGGTCCGGCGCGTCTTCAGCTCGACCTGGTTCTGGGCCAGGCCCTTGTCCCCAATCACGAGCTGATACGGGGCTCCGATCAGATCCGCATCGTTGAACTTCACCCCCGCCCGTTCGTCGCGGTCGTCCCACAGGACCTCGATCCCAGCCTGGAGAAGCTGCGCGTAGAGCGCGCGCGCGGTCTCGACGACCGGGGCTGACTGGCTCAGCGGCAGCAGGTGGACCTGGAACGGGGCAATCGGGAGCGGCCAGATGATCCCCTTCGCGTCGTGGTTCTGCTCGATGGCCGCCGCGGCGGTCCGCCCGATGCCGATGCCGTAGCAGCCCATCACCGCGAGCTGCTCCTGACCCCTGGCGTCGAGGAAGGTGGCTCCCATGGCCTTGCTGTATTTGGTGCCGAGCATGAAGACGTGCCCGACCTCGATCCCCTTGGCAACCTTCAACCGCCCGCCACCGCGCGGCGAGGGGTCGCCAGCCTGGGCGTTCCGCAAGTCGGCGAACGTGTCCACCGTGAAGTCCCGGTCCCAATTGCAGTCCACGTAGTGCGCGTCCACCTCGTTCGCGCCGACCACGAAGTTCCGCAGGGCCTTCACGGCCTGGTCCGCCAGGAGACGAATGCCGCGCAGGCCGACCGGACCGGCGAAGCCGACCGGCGCGCCGGTCGCGGCCATCACGGCCTCCGGGCCGGCCAGCTCGACGTCCTGGACGCCCAGCAGCTTCTTGAGCTTGATCTCGTTGACTCCATGGTCGCCGCGGACCAGGACCGCCACGGTCTCCTGAGGCGTCTTGTAGAGCAGGGTCTTCACCAGGCGGTCCGGCGTGGTCCGCAGGAACGCCGTGACCTCTTCGACCGTCCGGGCGCCCGGTGTGGGGACCTTCCGGAGCGGGCGGGGTTCCTCCGATGAGGACTCGGTCGGCGGAAGCACCTCCGCCCGTTCCACGTTGGCCGCGTAGGCGCCCTCCTCGTCGTAGACGATCGTCTCCTCGCCGGTCTCTGCCAGCACCATGAACTCGTGGGAAGATGTGCCGCCGATCAGTCCGGTGTCCGCTTCCACGGCCCGGAACGTGAGTCCGCAGCGGGTGAAGATTCGGTGGTAGGCGTCGTACATCTTCTGGTAGCTCAGCTTGGCGCCCTCCTCGTCCCGATCGAAGCTGTAGGCGTCCTTCATGATGAACTCGCGGCCTCGCATCAATCCGAAGCGCGGCCGGATCTCGTCGCGGAACTTGGTCTGGATCTGGTAGCAGTTCAGCGGGAGCTGCCGGTAGGAGCGGACCTCCCGCCGGATGAGGTCGGTGATGACCTCCTCGTGCGTGGGGCCCAGGCAGAAGTCGCGCTCGTGGCGGTCCTTGAACCGGAACAGCTCTTTGCCGTAGAAATCCCAGCGCCCGGTCTCCTGCCAGAGCTCGGCTGGGGAGGCGATCGGCAGGAGGACCTCCTGGGCGCCCGCCCGGTTCATCTCCTCGCGGACGATGGCTTCGATCTTCCGGATCACGCGGAGCCCCAGCGGCAGATAGGTGTAGATCCCGGCGGCGACCTTCCGGACCATCCCGGCACGCACCATGAGCCGGTGGCTGACGACCTCGGCCTCGCCCGGATCGTCGCGGAGCGTGGGGATCAGGAGCTCGGAGGTGCGCATGGGTTCTCTTCAACGAAGAGCGAGCAGCCGGCAGCGAGGAGCAGCCATCCTGAAGCGGCTCGCTGTCGGCTATCTGTTGCTGGCTGCTCGCTCGTTAATGCGAGATGAGGCGTTCGATATCGTTCCAGAAGGCGAACACCATGATGCCGACCAGCAAGAGCAGCCCGACCTGTTGCGCGATCTCCCGCTGGCGCTCGCCCAGCGGCCGCCGCAGCACGGCCTCGATGACGAAGAAGAGCAGGTGCCCGCCGTCCAGGATCGGGATGGGCAACAGGTTCAGCACGCCGAGGTTGATGCTCAGGATGGCGATCAGGAAGACGACGCTGGAGGTGCCCTGCGCCGCCGCCTCGCCCGAGATGTTCGCGATGGTCAGCGGCCCCCCGATGTTCTTGCTCGAGATCTCGCCCGCCAGCATCTTGTAGATCCCGACGACCGTCAGCTCGGTCCAGCCCCAGGTCGCCTCCGCGCCGCGGAGGATCGCCACGAGCGGATTGGCCGCGCGGACGACCGACCGGCCCGGCCCCGAGATGCCGATCTTCCCGACCTCGACCGGTTTCCCGTCCACGACCGCCTTCTCCGGGACCGGGGTGACCGTCAGCGTCAGCAGGGCGCCGTCGCGCCTGACCTGGAACCGGAGCGGCCGGTTCGGGTTGTCCCGAGTAGGACTCACCGTTCATCAGGAGGCCCTGGATCTCCTGGTCCTCGATGCGGACGACCCGGTCGCCGTCCCGGAACCCAGCGGCCATGGCCGGGGAGCCGCTCATGACCGCGGTCACGACCGGCGCGGTCTCCTCGATCCCGATCTGATAGGCCACTGCCTCCTTCCCCTGCTCCTGGGCGGGCGCGGCCGTGGGGGTCACGACGATCGTTTTCACCTGCCCGCTGCGCCGCACGTCGAGGGTCAGCGGCTTCCCTTCGCTCCTGGCAATGGCATCGAGCAGTTCGGTCCGGGTCGCGATGTCCTTGTCGTTCACCCGGAGAATCCGGTCGCCGACCTGGATGCCGGCCTGCTCCGCCGGCGAGCCGGGCTTAATGGCCTCCACGTCCGGGGTCAGGTCCTTGAACGTGGGCACGAATAGCGGCGCGCCGCTCGCAAGCCAGCCGGAGAAGATGAGGAAGGCCAGCAGGAAATTGAACCCGGGGCCCGCGGCGACGATGAGCATCTTGCGTGGGAGGGCCTGGTGGGCGAAGGAGCGTCGGCGGTCCTCGGAAGTCTGGACATCGGCTTCCTCCTCGCCGAAGAGCTTGACGTAGCCGCCCAGGGGCACCGCGGAGACGAGGTATTCGGTTTCGCCGATGTGGCGCCCGACGAGCTTGGGGCCGAAGCCGAGGGAGAACTTGAGGACCTTGACGCCGACCCAGCGCGCGGCCAGGAAGTGACCGAACTCGTGGAAGGAGACCAGGACGCCGAGCACGATCAGGAACCACCAAGCCTTCTTGATCAGCAGCCACAGCGCGTCCGGCGCGACGGCGAATTCGGCTAGCACGGGCAAAACTCCTCGGCTCTCGTCGGTGATTATCGGGCCAGCTCGCGGACCAGCGCGCTGGCCTTCTCGCGGGCCCACCGGTCGGCTTCCAGCGCGTCCTCGATCGCGGTCACCTCGCGGGGCCGGTGGGCGTCCATGGTCTGTCTGATGACCTCCGCGATGTCCAGGAAGCCGATGCCTTCCCGGAGGAAGGCTGCCACCGCCGTCTCGTTGGCCGCGTTCAAGGCGGCGGCCATGGTGCCGCCGATCTCGAGCGCGTCGTACGCGAGCCGGAGGCACGGAAACCGGTCGTGATCGGGCCGGTGAAACGTCAGCTTGCCGATCGCGGCCAGGTCCAGAGGCGGCGGATCCAGGGGCACGCGTGCCGGATACTCCATCGCGTAGGAGATCGGCGTGCGCATGTCCGGGAGCCCGAGTTGGGCGATCACGGACCCGTCCCGGTATTCTACCAGAGAATGCACGATGCTTTCCCGGTGAATCAACACCTCGATCTGGGGCACCGCGATGTCGAAGAGCCAGCGCGCCTCGACGACTTCCAGGCCCTTGTTCATCAACGTGGCCGAATCAATGGTGATCTTAGCGCCCATCTTCCAGTTGGGGTGCTGAAGTGCCTGCGCTGGCGTGACATGGCGCATCTCCTCGCGGGAGAGCCCCCACAGGGGGCCGCCCGACGCGGTCAGGATGAGCCGGCGGATGTCCCCGCGACGGTGGCCTTCCATGCACTGGAAGATGGCGCTGTGCTCGCTGTCGACGGGAAAGATGCGCACGCCGCGCTTGTGCGCCTCGTCCTGCATGAGCCGGCCGGCCATGACCATCGGCTCCTTGTTGGCGAGGGCCACCGGCTTACCGGCCCGGATCGCGGCCAGGGTCGGGACCAGCCCGGCCGCCCCGACGATGGCCGAGATGACCATGTCCGCCTCGGGGAGCGCCGCGACCTGCGCGACCCCGACCTCCCCCGAGAGGATCTCGATCCGGAGGTCCCGGCACCGGTCTCGTAGCCGGGCCGCCGCATCCTCGTCGGAGAGCGCGACCGCGATCGGGCGGAAGGCGCGGAGCTGCTCCTCCAGCACCGTGTCCTTGCTGCCGGCGGTCAGCCCGACGATCCGGAAGCGGTCGGGGAACTTGGCGACGATGTCCAGCGTGCTCGTCCCGATCGAGCCGGTGGATCCGAGGACCACGATGTTTTTCATAGAGGGCCTCGCATGGCTACGCTGCTCCTTTCACCAGCGTCATGTAATAGTAGAAAGCCGGCGCCGTAAACAGCAGGCTGTCCAGCCGATCCAACATGCCGCCGTGTCCCGGGATCACCGTTCCCGTATCCTTCACGCCGGCACCGCGCTTGAGGGCCGATTCGGCCAGGTCGCCGGCGACGCCCGCGACCGTCAGCAGCAGGCCGGTCGCTAGACAGTCAGCGGCGTTCAATCTCGGGAGAAACCAGGTCCTGGCGAGAAAGGCGGCCCCCACGGCCAGGGCGAGTCCTCCGACCAGGCCCTCCACGGTCTTGTTGGGGCTGAGGACCGGGGCCAGCCGATGCCGCCCGAAGCCCATGCCCGTATAGTAGGCGCCCGTATCGCCCGCCCACGTCACCAGGACCAGGAAGAGCACCAAAAACTCACCGTCCGCGAGCGCGCGGGTGAGCAGCACGTGGCCGAGCGTAAGCGCGACGTACAGCACGCCGAACGCCACCACGGCCGAATCCGCCAGGCTCTGCCTGAGATCCTGGGTCGAGCGGAGCCGGAGGACGAGCACGGCGACGACGGTCAGCACAAGCACGGTGCGTTCGGCGATCAGGCCCGGCCACTGCAGGCTGGTCAGAAGGAGCACGGCGGCGCCCAGGCCCAGCACCGGTGCGGGGGTGGCGCGCGCCTCGCGGAAATGCAGCCGGTAGAACTCCGACAGGGCCAGCAGCGCCGCCCCTACCACCAGGAAGAACAACGCCGGGGGCGGACAGTAGCGGACCAGGAGGTAGAACAGCGGGATGAAGACTATGGCCGAGTACACGCGCCGAGGGTCCATCCGTCGGACGGGCGTCGGCACCGCGGCCGCCGTCTTCGCCTCTGCGTGGTGCACCCAACGGTACCCCGTCTTACAGCCGGCGCGGGGGGAAGACGGTGCTCGAGAGGCGTCCGAACCGTCGGTCCCGCTTCTGGTATTCCAGGAGGGCTAGCAAGGCCTCGCGGCGGCGAAAGTCCGGCCAGAGCGTGGGGGTGAAGTACATTTCCGTGTAGGCGAGCTGCCAGAGGAGGAAGTTGCTAATTCGCGCCTCCCCGCTGGTCCGGATCAGGAGATCCGGGTCGGGTAGGCCGTGGGTGGACAGGTAGCCTTCCAGCAGGGCTTCGTCAATTTGCTCGGGCTGGACGCGCCCCTCTTGGCAGTCCCGCGCGAGCCGCTGGACCGCGTCCACGATCTCCGACCGGCCGCCGTAGCTCAACGCCACGTTGAGCAGCAGCTTGTCTAGGTGAGCGGTCTCCCGCTCGACCTTCCGGACCCAATTGAGGGCCGAGGAGGGGAGCGAGTCCACGCGGCCGATCGCCCGGAAGCGCGCGCCCTTCTCGATCAGCGCCTCCAGCTCGCTCTGCAGGTACTGTTCGAGCAACGCCATCAGCGCGTTGATCTCGCTGGCCGGCCGCTTCCAGTTCTCCTGGGAGAAGGCATAGATGGTGAGCGCGCCGATGCCGAGGTCGCGGCACAACGTGATCACCTCGCGAACCGACTTGATGCCCTCGGCGTGGCCGGCGATGCGGGGCAGCCCCCGCAGCTCGGCCCAGCGGCCGTTGCCGTCCATGATGATCGCGACGTGCCGGGGAAGCTGATCCGGATCCAGGAGCCCCAGGAGCTCCGCCTCCGACAGATGCTCGACGCTCGTCTCGGTGGTTTTGGTCATACGGACGCGGCTCAGTCCCGCCCCATGAAAGTGGCAGAAGGGTCGCGAGTTTCCGAAAAGGTCGCGTAAGTCTAATCGGCGAGGCCCGAAAAGTCAAACGGTATGTGGCGTGCCGGCGGCCCGGCCGCGGTACGTTGCGCCGGCGCGAAGCGATCGGCTATACTCCCGGCGGATATGGGAAACTATTGAGGTGGCGGCGTGACCCCAGTGAGCGGAACCGCGGATCTGACGGTGTTCGGGCTCAGCGACCGCGAGGTGCAGCAGGCGTTGGGGCGGCTGGGCGTGCGCGGCGTGGACTACGCGGACCTCTACTTCGAGGCCCGAGTCTCCGAGTCGATTTCGATGGAGGAGGGGATCGTCAAGCGCGCGGTCAAGAGCGTCTCCCAGGGAGTCGGCGTTCGCGCCACGGCGGGCGAGAAGACGGGCTTTGCCTATTCGGACGAGCTGACCCGGCGCGACCTGGAGATCGCGGCCGACGCCGCCCGCTACATCGCCAACTCGCCCCACGGGGACGCCCCGGTGCCCGTGACGCACCGGGTCAAGCCGGCGCGCGATCTGTACCCGGTGTCGCCCTCTGTCGCCGAGATCGCGACCAGGGAGCGCGTGGAGCTGCTCAATGCGATCGACGCCGAGGCGCGCCGGTACGACCCGCGGATCAAGAAGGTGATGGCGTCGTTCAACACGGAGCACAAGCGGGTCGTGGTCGCGACCTCCGAGGGCCTGGTGGTGGGCGATGTGCAGCCGCTGGTCCGTCTGCAGGTCACCTGCATCGCCGAGGAAGGGACCAATCGCCAGGCCGGCACGTTCGGGGGCGGCGGGCGCGTGGGGCTCGCCTTTTTCCTCGAGGGCGACCGCGCGCTCCGCTACGCCCGCGAGGCGGCCAGACAGGCGATCGTCAACCTGGACGCGGTCGAGGCACCGGCCGGCGTCATGACGGTGGTGCTCGGAGGTGGCTGGCCCGGCATCCTGCTTCACGAAGCCGTTGGCCATGGCCTCGAGGCGGATTTCAACCGGCGTCGGACCTCCGCCTTCACCAACCTGCTCGGCCAGCGGGTGGCCTCGGAGCTCTGCACGATCGTGGACGACGGGACGATCCCCTTCCGGCGTGGCTCCCTCAACATGGACGATGAGGGGACCCCGACGAGCCGAACGGTCCTGATCGAGCGGGGGATTCTCCGCGGGTATCTGACCGACCGCTTGAACGCGCGGCTCATGGGCATTCCCTTGACCGGCAACGGCCGGCGCGAGAGCTTTCAGTGCATCCCCCTGCCGCGGATGACCAACACGTTTATGCTGGCCGGCGACGCCGAGCCCCAGGACATCATCCGATCGGTCACGCGCGGGCTGTACGCCAGGTCGTTCGGGGGCGGCCAGGTGGACATCACGAACGGGAAGTTCGTGTTCTCGGCGAGCGAAGCCTATCTGATCGAGGAGGGTCGGATCACGCGGCCGGTCAAGGGCGCCACCCTGATTGGCAACGGGCCAGAGATCCTGACACGCGTCTCGCTGGTGGGCCACGACCTGGCGCTCGACGAAGGCATCGGCACCTGCGGCAAGGAAGGCCAATCCGTCCCGGTCGGGGTCGGCTTGCCGACGATCCGGATAGACGAGATTACGGTCGGAGGCACGCGCGCGTTGGATGGCGGAAATTGATCCAAGAGAGCTGGCCTCCGAGATACTTGAGCGGGCCAGCCGGCGAGGAGCCACCGACGCCGAGGTGATGATCGCCGACGGCGCGACCTTCTCGGTCCAGGTCCGGCTGTCGGAGGTGGACCGCCTCACCAGGGCCAGGGAGAAACGGCTGGGCCTCCGCGTCTTCTTCGGCAAGCGATCGGCCAGCGCCTCGACCTCCGATTTTACGAAGGAGTCGCTGGACCGGCTGGTGGACGACACCTGCAGGTTGGGGCAGGCAGTGGCAGAGGATGAGGTCTCCGGCCTTCCGGATGGAGCCCTCTTCGTCAAAGACCTCCCCGAGCTGGACCTCTACGATCCGACCGAGCTGTCCCCGGAAGCCCAGATCGAGCTGGCCCGGCGAGCCGAGGCGGCGGCCATGGCCGCGGACCCGCGGATCGCCAATTCCGAGGGCGCGGAGTTCGACTCCTCGTCGGGGCGCGTGCTGCTCGCCAACTCGCGCGGGTTTCTCGGCGAGTACCGCAGCTCGAGCTTCTCCCTGTCGGTGACCCCGATCGCCGCTGCGCCGGAGGCGGGCGGGATGCAACGGGATTCCTGGTACGCGATCCAAAGGAAGGTCGCACGGCTCGATGCACCGGAGGCCGTTGGGCGGGAGGCGGCCCGCCGGGCGGTCCGTCGGCTGGGGGCCCGGAAGGTCTCGACGAAACGAGTCCCAGTCGTGTTTGACTCCGAGACCGCCGGGAGCCTCCTGGGCAACCTCTGCAGTGCCGTCTCCGGCTACGCTCTCTACAAGGGGGCCTCCTTCCTGATCGGGCTCCTCGGCCAGCGCCTGGCGCCGGAGTTCATCACGGTCTATGACCACGGGTTGTTACCCGGCGGGCTGGGCTCGCGCCCCTTCGACGGCGAAGGGCTCCCGAGCAGGAAGACCACGGTCGTGGACCGCGGCGTGCTCACCAG
>CAZTUO010000038.1:10975-15754 GCA_964616355.1 uncultured Nitrospira sp. | reverse complement strand
CGCCTCCTGCCCACCGGCGGGCCTTACCCGTATCCCTTCTTCCGCGCGCCGGAGCGGCGGTGCCGCCGCGCGTAGGCCTGCACGGCCGCCTCTGTCCGGTTCCGGACCCCCAGCTTTTGGTAAATGCGCTCTAGGTGCTTCTGGATTGTCCGGGCACTCACTTGTAAAGCCAGGGCAATCTCGCCATTCGACTGCCCCTGGACCACTAGGGAGAGCACCTCGGCTTCCCGCCTACTCAACCGGCCGGGTTCGGTCATCATGATCGGCTTCCTTGGCAGCCGCCGGGAATATCGAGCGCTGCGCCAGGGCGGGGCCTGACTGCCCCGCACACTCGGCGGCAGCCGGAACATAAAACCGGACATTTCTACTTTGGGAGAAACCGGACATTTCTATTTTGGCTTGACAAGCTGACAGCGCCCAGTGGTCTTTTAATGGGCTCGGTGCTATACTGCGTCCCCCGCCCCGGCCTGGGACGGCTCCCCTGATCCGGTGGGCATGTGACGCCGCACCATAGCAGCCCGGTCCACGCGCTGAAAATACGCCATATGGCGTACGTAGAATGGCTGTGTCATCCGGGCTGCGGACCGAGGCCCGGTCGAAGCAACCGGCCGGGTTCTCCCGCCGCTAGCCATGACTCGCTGACCCCCTGGGAATCCTTCCGGAGGAGGGCGTATACCGATACGGACAGACCGGGCGGCTTAGCCGGTGATCCGCCTGGCGGAGGTCACGTCCATGCGATCTCAGTTGCAGACGTTCAGCGGAGCGGAGAAGTGCCTGCGGACGGCAGCCCGGCCTGCGCCAGCGTCCGGCTTGCCGGAGAGAGCCCGGGCGGCAGCCGGCATCTTCTTCGCGAACGAAGAGGGGCAGCTCCGGCGGCAGTTCACCTCGCTCCATCTGGCGATCGAAACGCTCGGCCAGGGCATCCTGGAGGCCACGCCGCAAGGGCAGATCCGCTGGGCGACCACGCGAGCCCGCCAGCTCCTGGCCATCTGCGCGAACGGCGCGGCCCGGACCGGTCAGCTTCCAGGAATCCTGCGAAGCTGGGTGGCGCGGCATTCCCCCCAGGCCGCGCTCGGTCGGCTCTTGTCCCCAGACATGGTCATCCGGAGGGACGGTCGCCAGGTTCTGGTGCGCCTCGCCCGCACGCGGGGCCGCTGCTGGCTGTTCCTGGAAGAGCAGCGAGGGGCGTCCGCGGCGGACGTGCTGGAGTCCGTCGCGCTGACCCACCGGGAGTGCGACGTCCTCGGCTGGCTTGCCGAAGGCAAGAGCAACGCGGACATCGGCCACATCCTCGGAATCAGCCCACGGACCGTGCAGAAGCACCTGGAGCGGATCTACCAGAAGCTGGGCGTCGAGACGCGCACAGCCGCGGCCGCCCGCGCGCTGGAGCTGATCCAGCACCGGGCGAGTTGACGCCCCGGTGCACAGGACCCGGGGCATGGTGTAAAATCACGCCCGTGCCCCCGTAGCTCAGTCGGATAGAGCAGCGGTTTCCTAAACCGCGGGTCGCACGTTCAATTCGTGTCGGGGGCACCACCTGGCGCGGCCGGGACAGCATCACCCTCCCGGCGTGAGACCCCGGGCAGAGGGGTTCCATGGAAGTCGCCATCGGGGCCGTTGTGGGAGCCGCTCTCGTGCGGGCCGCTCCTCGCCTGTGCTCGGCAGTCCAGGAGGCGGCGCGTCCACTGGCCAAAGAGCTGATCAAAGGGGGGTTGATCCTCTATGAGGCCGTGAACGACCTGGTCGCCGAAGCCAAGGCGGAGATTGCCCAGACAAAGCAGGAGGGGGGAGCGGAGGCGCAGAGAAAGGGCTGACCCGTCCGGGGAAGGCCCTGATTTGCAGGCACCTACCAGCGCTGGCCGTCCTGAGTCAGTCCTGACCACCGTGTAACAATTCTTCGTACGGGTTGTCATTCTTACCGGCCCCGGCTTTCCTGGGTCACGGTTCCGGGACCGTCTTGATCGGTGCCCCTCCGGCTCCCCCTCAGGAGTGCACTACTTACGAGTTATTTCCCTCAGCAGAGCATCGTGGCATTCTCTTTGCGTAAGTGCCTGACCGAAACACCGGAAAGGAGGACAGCCCATGCGGTCATATCGCAATTTCCGTCGAGATCTTCGGCCCCCGGTCTTGACCCCGCGCCAGAGACGGGTGCTCCGCCTGGTGGCGCAAGGGCTCACCAGCGAGGAAATCGGTCGCCGACTGCGCATCAGCCCGAGGACGGTTCAGGTGCACCGCTCCCACGCCATGGAGGTGCTGGATGTCCGCAACGCGGTGCAATTGATCCGCAAGGCTATGGCCTACCGTCTCCTGACGCCACGTCACCTCGGGGTTCCCGAAAGACGCCGCTCCTCCCGAGCGGCACGCCGGTGGGGCGCATCCCGCCGGTCCACGCGACGTCGCTGACCCACCGACGTCCGCCTTCCCTGGCAGCGGCGCGGACGCAACGGGCCTCCGGCACACGGCGCGGGTAGTCCGCTCCCACAGGCCGCGGCATCCCGCGCCTGCGTCGCCCCGGCCGGTGACAGGGCCTTCCGGGCCTGGCTATACTTCGCCCATGCCGGTCGCCACGGTCACCTTCAAGAAATGCATCCTCAATGCGCCGGAATGCGAACCAGGCGATGGACGCGTGGGCTCGCGCGTCTTCTTCGATCTCGAGCTCGACGGCGCACGTCACCCTGACCTGTGCGTGGACATCGTCCATCCGGTGGGAGAAGTGCCCGCCGAGCTGCCGGTCGTGGTGACGCGGCCGAGCGGCTACGGGGGCCCGCTCAACTTCCCGGTATTTCGAGACCTGGTGACGTTCTATTACTTCCAGGTGGTGGGCGCGCGCGGGCTGCTCGGCGGGCTCCGAGAGCCCCGATGGTTCCGGGGCTACACGCTGGCGCCGGAGATGCAGGTGCAGTTCGAGGTAGGTGGGCGGGACGCCTGATTCGGCAAGGCAGCTGGGGCGTTTACGGATTCTGCGCCTGGTATTCGGCGGCGAATTGGGCGAAATGGATCGTGAGCTGGTCGAGCACGCCGGTCTTGGCCTTGTCGCGGGTACCGTGGACGAAGGATTCCAAGGCCCAGGCCCGGGCGTCCACGGGTTGTCCCGTGTCGGTGAACGTCGCCTTGCGGCGCAGCTCAAGCGCCACGTGACCGAAGAAGCCGTCGAACTGGTCCGTGGAGATGTTCTGGAGAAAGACCTTGAGGAACAGCCGATTCGGGCAGGCACGATCCACCTTGAGCCGCGGCAACTTCGTCTGAAGCTGGGTGCGCAACGCCTCGCGGAGCACCTCGATGGTCGTCCCCAGCGAGGAGCCGGATTCCAGGACCGCCGCCTCCGGATTGACGCAATCGAGCTTCCGGAGCGGTGAGTCCGCGTGCCCACCCGTAGGGAGCGGCAGGAGGACTGTTCCAATGACCAGGAGCAGGAGACGACGGGGGAGCGCTCCCATACCCAAGCACCCGTGTTTTCCAGCCGCGTAGACCTACTCAGCATACGCTTCTCGGCCCAGTTCGTCCAGCAGGATGGTCCTCCCGCCAGCCCCTCCACATCGCCACCCGCGCCGCGAGGGGTTACCAGAACCGCCTCGGCCCGTGATTCCGACTCGGCCAGGCCCGTCGTTTGTGGTACAAGTGGGAACCGTTCCGACTCCATGCCCCTTCCAGAAGAAAGGAGGACCGGTCCATGCCCATGCCGAGACTCGTGCGAACCCTGCTGTTGTTGCTCCCCTTGCTCGCCGCCTGCCCGGACCTCGAGCTTCAGGCGGCGGCCCCCGGGCGGAAGGCCCCGCCGGAGACTGCCGTTCAGGTGTACAAGAAGGTGGCGCCGGCGATCGTGTTCATAACCTCCGCCTATCTCACCAAGCCCCACCAGCCGGCGACCCCGTACTCCGGCATCGGTTCGGGCGTCCTTCTGGACCAGGACGGGACGATCCTCACCAACGCCCACGTGGTGGCCGGAGCGGCGAAGATCATGGTGATGCTCCACGACAACCAGCGGATGCCGGCCGAGATGATCGGCCTGGACGCCCAGACCGACCTCGCCCTGCTCCGCGTGGCGCTCCCGAAGACCTTCCGCGCCTTCGTGCAGCTCGGGGATTCCGACCAGGTCGAGATCGGACAGGAGGTGCTGGCCATCGGCCATCCCTTCGGATTGGGCTATGCGCTGACCACCGGTGTGGTCAGCGGGTTCGGCAAGACCCCGGAGACAGGCCGGCTCTTTCACGAGCGCGTCATCCAGACCAGTGCTCCCATCAACCCGGGCAACAGCGGAGGCCCGCTCGTGGATCTCGAGGGTCGCGTCATCGGGATCAATACGGCCATCCTGCTGGGGGCGCAGAACATCGGCTTCGCCATCCCCATCAACGTGGCCAAGGAGATCGTCGCCGAGTTGCGCACAAACGGCCGCGTGATCCGGCCGTGGCTCGGATTTCGCGGAAAGCTCCTCACCGACGAGGTCATCAACCTGTTCGCCCTGCCGTTGACGAGCGGCTTGATCATCGAGGATGTCGAGCCGGGCAGCCCGGCGGACCGGATCGGGCTCCGCGGCGGGGACCTGAACGTCACCATCGAGGGGGAACCCTGGGTCCTAGGTGGGGATATCCTGAAGGCGGTCAACGGGATGGAGCTTCGGACCCCGGAGCAGTATCGAAATGCCTTCAAGGGACTGAAGGTGGGGCAGACAGTCGAGCTCAGCATCGTGCGGAACGGCGCGCGCCAGACCGTCCGGGCAACGCTAGAGGAACGGCCCCGAGCCTCCGCCACGCCCGAAGAGCCGTCGAGTCAGGGCCAGGG
>CAZTUO010000038.1:0-10965 GCA_964616355.1 uncultured Nitrospira sp. | reverse complement strand
CTACGTCCGCTATGAGGGGCGGGGGCGGCCCCACGGCCATCGGCCTGCTGCTGGCCGCCTGCCTCGCGGCGGACGGCGGCTGGCTCGCGCCGCGGGCCGCACATGCGCAGGCCCGGGCGGACGAGACCAGGAAGGAAAAGATTCGGATCCAGATCAAACCCTCCGCCTGGCTCACCGAAGGGCAAACCCGGTGGAGCCACAACGCCTCCGGAGTCAACCCAAGCCTCGGCAACCCGACCTCGCGGCTCACGTACAGGGACGTCGGCACGACCGTCGCGCAGATCCGCGGGCGGGTCACGTTCGCCAACGGTCTGTTCGTGACAGCCGACTACGGCTATGGCACGATCGGCGGCGGACGGCTCACCGACGACGACTTCCTGGCCGGCCCGGCACGCTACTCCAGCACGCACAGTGATCTCCGCGGCGATGACCTCTGGTACGTGACCGGAGCGGTCGGCGGGGAAGTTCTCGCCTTCTTCGACGGCCTGAGGGTGTTCGGCGGCTTTCAATACTGGCGGGAGACCCTGATCGCGACTGGCGTCACCCAGGTGGTCTGCACTTCGCCGGGCGTCCTGTGCAATCCGGCGGGCACCGTCTCCAACGTCGGGCAACCGGCGGTGACCAATCAGGCAAGCTGGAGCTCGCTCCGCGTCGGGGTCGAAAGCGGGATGCAGGTCCTCTCCCGGCTGCGGCTTGACGCCGCGGCTGCCTTTATTCCCTACACTTTTCTGGACAACAAGGATATCCACCACCTGCGGACGGATCTGCAGCAGAGCCCGAGCTTCTCGATGCGCGGCACCGGCCTCGGCGCCAACGTCGAAGGGACGGTGAGCCTGAGGCTCATGGAGGGGCTGTATCTGACGGGCGGGTACCGCTTCTGGTGGGTGCAGATCACAGAGGGCACGTGGACGAACCATCCCGTCGCTGGGAGATCGAGCTCCGTCCCGCTCACCGAGTTCCGCACCCTCCGCCCGGGCGCGACGGTCGGACTGGCCTATACGTTCTAGCCGCGGCCGCAAGCTTGCCGGCCAGCCTCACTGTCGGACGGGGCGGCCCCGTTACAGCTCACTGGGCCGGGCCGGCGCCGGTTGGCCGTGGAAAAAGCGCTGGATACGTCCCATCAGCGAG
Source organism: uncultured Nitrospira sp. (assembly GCA_964616355.1). Taxonomy (GTDB): domain Bacteria; phylum Nitrospirota; class Nitrospiria; order Nitrospirales; family Nitrospiraceae; genus CAZTUO01. The sequence continues at coordinate 9,837 of CAZTUO010000038.1, read as the reverse complement.
CGAGCTTCCTTCTCCATGGCCAGCTTGGCGTGCTCCTGGCTCATCTGTTGCCGGGTCGCCGCGCTCTGCACGCGCCGGCTTGCCACCAGCTCGCTGATCCGGGCGATCAATTCCGGCTGCTCGACGATGATCCCGCTGAGCGTCTGCTTTCCCAGCACCATCACGCGCAGGGGAGTCTTGGCGACCACGGTGGCCGAACGCGGCTCGCCGGTCAGCAGGGAGATCTCGCCGAAGAACTGGCCTGCCTGCAAGGTGTTCAGGATCTTTTCCTCCCCCTCGTGCTCCAGCACGACGTCCGCGGCACCATCAAGGATCACGAACAACTCCTCGCCCGGCTCTCCCTGCCGCACGACCTTCTCGTCCGGGAGAAACTCCTGTGACCGGGCCCCACGCGCCAGCGTCTGCACCTGCTCGGCCGACAAGGCGGAGACGAAATCAATGCCGATGAGAAACGACGCGAAACGGTCGGCCTCGTCCCGCCGGCCAATGCCCCGGCCGGCCTCCTCCATCTGGACGGTCATCCGGGGCGAGGAGCGTGGGATGCCCAGCCGCCGGAGCGCGCTCCAGACATAGGTCCGCACCCTCCCTTCGATCTCGGGCGCGCGGCCGTAGTCCCGGATCGCGAACTTGAGGCGGAACTCCATGCCCGCAGCCGTGAAGGCGCTGAGCGTCGCCTCCGGCTTCGGCGTCCGCAGCACCCCCTCCACGGCGCCCGCCGCCTCGGTCAACACGCCGCAGACCACCGTTGGCGGGGGACCGTCGGCGACTTCCACCAGAATCGAGCAGATGGGGGCAGGCGCCCGGCTGTAGTTGACGAAGCCGGAGCGGACGACGTTGTCATTCGGCAGGATGACGGCATGCTGCTGCCGGGTCATGATCGTGACGTGGCTGAAGCTGATCTCGGTCACGATCCCTTCGTAATCCAGCACGGAGACCCAGTCCCCCACACGGATCATCTTGCCCAGGGAGATCCCGGAGAAGAACCGAACCAGGGTGTCCCGGAGCGCCACGCCCACCACCGCAGTCGCGACCGTGGGCACCGCCACGAGCGCGACTGGATTGACGTGCAGGACGAACTCCAGGATCACGAGGCCGGCGACCACGAGGCCCGCCCCCAGCACCAGCGTCCGGACCACCTCCGGAATGTGCGCGCGGCGGCGCTCGATGAGGTATTCGCCGATGACCGCGAGGTCCAGGGCCTTGAGGGCGAAGAAGGAGGCGCACAGCCAGGCCGCCACGCGCAGGGCGTTCATCGCCCGGAGAGACGGCGCCGGCAGCATCTCGGCCTGGATCAGGAGCAGCAGGGAGGCCAGACCGACCGTCGCCCCCGCACTGACGGGGATCGACGGCGACACCCTCCGGCCGCGCCGGCGCGCGAGGACGGCCAGCCAGACGACGACGACGGCGCAGACCAGCGCGAGGGCGACGATTTTCCCGAGAAGCGGGCCGAGGTCCATGCGGGGTCCCTGGGCAGCCGCACGATGGCGCGCCCGGCAGGAATCGAACCTGCGACAACCAGCTTAGAAGGCTGGGGCTCTATCCAACTGAGCTACGGGCGCGGCCGTCGGACCTCGCCAGTGTAGACGAGCCGGCGCGGGCAAGCAAGCCGTGGCGCTTCACAAAAAGGCGGGCCCTCCCACCCTAGCCTCCCGGGCCGCGCCTTGCCAGTCTGTGCCCTCTGGCCAGGATGGCCCGCCACGGCGGCGCTGGACTTCCGCTGAGCCTCGCGTCCGGAGGCCAGGACCATCCAGACCAAGCGGGCCCGACATCACCAACCGAAGCCCCTCGGTGCCCTAAGCGCCAGGCGCGGGATGCCCGCGTGGTTTCTCACTCGTCCCGCAACTGAACCTTGCAGGCCCCGCACCGCTTCGGGCTCACGCTGAACGTCCCCCCGCTCCACGGCGCCTTCTGACAGTTCGGACATTTGAACACCAGCACCGCCACGAGGACCGACACGAGGATGAAGAAGATCGCCGCCTCGACTTGAACCGTGGTCCACGGGTCGGTGAAGGTGCCGCGCGCGTCGGACGGCAGGCCGTACCGAAACAGGAGCCCGGCGAGAAGGCCGAGGACGAGTGCGGTCAGGGCTATGCGACGCCGGCGTTGAAATCTCCGAATGATGACTCGCTTGGTGATCTCGAGCTTGATGGCCATCGGCCTGCCCCTCGTCACGGGGTGCCGCGGATCATTCTATGGCAGGGAGCTTCGTAAGTAAACAGCCTGCAAGGGGGAGGGAGAACCTCTGAGGGCAGGGCCCCGCTCGCCCCAATTGAGAGGCGAGCAGACCAGACGAACGAGGATCGGAAAGACGACTGGTGGTGCGACTGCGGCAGCATAATCACAGCTTCGCGCCGCCGCATGGCTAGCGAGGTTGGTCGGGGCGGGCGGATTTGAACCGCCGACACCCTGCTCCCAAAGCAGGTGCGCTACCGGGCTGCGCTACGCCCCGACGGGGCCCGATATCCGGTCACGCTGAAGCAGCCGCTCCCTGAGCTTGCGAAAGGCCTGCGCGCGATGGCTGAGGCGGTTCTTGTCCGCCGGGCTAAGCTCGGCCAGCGTCTTCCCCAGGTCCGGGAGGTAGAAGACCGGGTCGTAGCCGAACCCGCCCTGGCCGGCCGGCTGCTCGGCGATGTAGCCGTCGAGCACGCCCTCGACGACCTCGAGCCAGTCCTCGGGACCGGCGAAGGCGGCCGCCGTAAGGAAGCGGGCCCGCCGCCGTTCCCAAGGAACGCCCTTCAGTTCCCGCAACAGCTTTCTCCAGTTGTCCTCGTAGGTCGCCCCGTCGCCCGCATAGCGGGCCGCGAAGGCCCCGGGCCGGCCGCCCAGCGCGTCCACCATCAGGCCCGTGTCGTCGGCGACCGCGGGGAGGCCCGTGTGTCGCGCCGCGGAAACCGCCTTCTTGACGGCGTTGGCCTCGCAGGTCTCACCGTCCTCGACCACTTCAGGTGCGCCAGGAAACTCGTCCAGCGTGCGGATCCGAACGCCCAGGTCGCCCAGGATCGCAGCCAGCTCCCGCCCCTTGTCCCGATTCCGCGTCGCCAGCACCAGGTCGGTCAGAGGAAACGTCATTGTCATCAACCAATGGCCAACCGCAACCAAACGCCGCTCCCCGCCGTTTCTTCCCTAATCACCAGGGACGGACAACCAGTCACGATCCTGCTCACGCCAGATCCCCGAGGAGGTCCTTCTGGAGGGCCACCAGACGCTGGATCGCCCGCCAGCCAGTCTCGAGGAAGGCATCCAGGTCGGCCTTCGCGAATGGGCGGCGCTCCGCCGTGCCCTGGACTTCCACGTAACGCCCGCCGCCGGTCATGACCAGGTTCAGGTCCACCTCGGCCATCGAGTCCTCCTCGTAGGCCAGATCCACGAGCACCTCGCCGCCGACCTTGCCCACGCTCACGGCTGCCAAGTAGTCCGTGAGCGGGCGCTTCTTGATGAGATCCTTCTTCTTGAGCGCGGCGAACGCGTCGGCGAGCGCGATGAACGAGCCCGTGATGGAGGCGGTGCGCGTCCCACCGTCGGCCTGGATCACGTCGCAGTCAATCCAGATGGTCCGCTCGCCCATCTCGCTCATGTCCGTGACCGCCCGCAGCGCACGCCCTACGAGCCGCTGGATCTCCAGCGTCCGCCCGCCCTGCTTGCCGCGGACTGCCTCCCGCTGCGTCCGCTCCTGGGTGGCGCGGGGAATCATCGCGTATTCCGCCGTGACCCACCCCTGACCCTTGTCCTTGAGGAACGGAGGCACCTTCTCCTCGACCGAGGCCGTGCAGATGACCTTGGTCCCCCCCATCTCGATCAGGACCGAGCCCTCGGCGTACTTGATGAAGTCCCGGGTCACCTTGACGGGCCGCAACTGATCGTTGCGCCGCCCATCCCTGCGCAGGAGGCTCGCACTGTGCTCCATGTAAGGCTCCTGGGTGCGTGGCGAAAGCGCAAATTATAAAGAAGGGACAGACAAAGATCAAACCGCGCCGCCTCAGGCTTCCGGCTCATCACGTCGCTCGGGTGGCCGCGCGCCGCGCCGGGCGAGAGCCACACGCGCCACCAGCAGGGCGACGATCAGCGCCCCGACGCCGACCGCGAACAGGCCCTCGTGGGGAAACAGATACGGCATAGGGCCGAGCGTACCCAGTCGCGGCAGCAGAAGCAACTAGCGGGTCGGTCCGGCCGTCTCGTGCCCCGCGGGTCGGACAGGTGCGCGGTTCGTCCCGCTCGCTTTCATTCCCCTCGGCTTTCTGCTACAACCGTTCGCAGACGCTGCCGGCTTGGCCGCAGCCGCCACCGCCATAGAGCGCGCCAGCCTGCCACCCCGTAGACCGGGAACGATGGAACAGTCGCAGATCCTCATCGTTGACGACGAGGCGCCGATCCGGACCATGCTGGCGAGACTGTTGGAGGGGTACGGCTACACCTGCACGACGGCCGCCGACGCCGCCGAGGCGCGCGCCCGCCTCCAAGAGAAACGGTTCGCCCTGATTCTCTGCGACGTCAACATGCCGGGCGAGTCCGGGCTCGATCTCGTCACCGACGTGCTCGCCGAATACCAGGACATCGCCGCGGTGATGGTCACCGGCCTCGACAACCCCCATCTCGCCAACACCGCCCTGGAGCTCGGCGCGTACGGCTACATCATCAAACCCTTCGAGTCCAACGAGGTCCTCATCAACGTCGCCAACGCGCTGCGTCGGCGCCGCTTGGAGATCGAGAACCGCGCCCACCGCGAGCACCTCGAACAGACGGTTCTCGCGCGCACGGCGGAGCTGCGTCGTGCGATCGAGCGCCTGAAGCGGGCAGAGCAGGAGGTCCGGCTGTCCCGCGAGGAAACGATCAAGCGGCTGGCCATCGCGGCCGAGTTCCGGGACAATGCAACGGCCCAGCACATTCAGCGCATGAGCCACTACTGCGCCATTCTGGCCCGGCAGTACGGGCTCGACGCCGAGCGCTGCGAGCTGATTCGGATCGCGAGCCCGATGCACGACATCGGCAAGCTCGGGACCCCGGATCACATCCTCCTCAAGCCGGGCAAGATCTCGCCGGAGGAGTTCAAGATCATGGCCCAACATTCCGAGATGGGCTACCGCATCCTCGCCGACTCGGACGCGGAGCTGCTCAAGCTGGCGGCCACGATCGCCTGGACCCACCACGAGCAGTACGACGGCTCGGGCTACCCGCGCGGGCTGGCCGGCACCGCGATTCCACTCGAGGGCCGGATCGCTGCGATTGCCGACGCCTTTGACGCGATGAGCAGCCGCCGCATCTACAAGCCAGCCTTTTCCATCGAGCACACGGTGGAGCTGATGCGGGAGCGGCGGGGGACCCACTTCGATCCGGAGCTGCTCGATCTCTTCCTCGGAGCCCTCGACGAGGTGGTGGCGATCCGGCAGCGCTACGCGGACGACTGACCTCGAGGTCCTGCCGACGCGTCTGCCGGAGGCCTCCCGAGCGTTGACAGGCGCGCGGCCGTTCTGGTAGAGTCCCTGCCGCTCATGCCGGTTGGTCCTCAGGGGACCCCTGCCAGGCACTGAATCCGGTCCGCAACCCGAAAGCAGCCCTTCGAAGCCGACGCACCGAGGAGGATTGTGCTATGACGACGACCGTCGCTCCGCGCAACTGGATTGGGTATCTCTGCGAGGCGGCCGTGGCCGCCGGCGCCATGCCGACCTGGGAGGCCGCCGACTACTTCAGCAGCCATCTCTTCGGCGAGTCGCCGAACAGCCGGCTGCACGATTCCAAGGCGCCCTACGAAGCCATATCCCAGTTCCTGCACCGTGTGTACAGCCCCCTCGTGGAAGTGGCGACGCGGGCCGTGCACCTGCCGGCCGCGGCCATGCTCCACATCTTCACAGACATCAGCCTGATCGGGAACTCCGCCGTGCTGGTCGTCTATTTTCCAGGCCGGAACCGCCCGCACCAACTCCTGCTGCTGGACGCTGTGCGCGCGTGGGAGCTGGTCTTCCCGGACTCGACCGCGTTCAACGCCTGGGCCGAGGAGCGATACAGTTGGATCGTGACGGCGCTTCGCACCGCTGTGGCCCGCGAGCCAGCCGAGGCCGTGCCGGCCCCCGAGCCGTGCGTCCTCAGCGTCTGACCGCGGGCCCACCTGGTTCATGGGCGATGGCCGATGGGGAACTCTCCACCACCCACTCGCCAGTACCCATTCACTGGATCTCTGCTGAGGGCTCGTAGCCGAGATTCGGGCCGAGCCAGCGCTCCACAGTCGCGAGGGGCAGGCCCTTGCGCCGCGCATAATCCGCGACCTGGTCGCGGCCGAGCTTGCCGACGGCGAAGTAGCGGGCTTCCGGATGGGCGAAGTACAGCCCGCTCACCGAGCTGGCCGGGACCATGGCGTAGCTCTCCGTGAGCGTGATGCCCACCCGCCGCTCCGCCTGGAGCAGATCGAACAGGGTCCGTTTCTCGGTGTGGTCGGGACAGGCCGGATAGCCGGGGGCCGGCCGGATGCCGCGGTACCGCTCGCGGATCAGGTCTTCCGGGCTGAGCCGCTCCTCCGCTCCATAGCCCCAGTCCGCGCGGGCCCGCTGGTGCAGGTATTCGGCGAAGGCCTCTGCCAGGCGGTCGGCCAGCGCCTTGGCCATGATGGAGCTGTAGTCGTCATGGTCCCGCTCGAACCGCGCGCAGAGTGCCTCCAGGCCGATCCCCGCCGTCACCGCGAAGGCGCCCAGGTAGTCCGGCAATCCTGTTGCGCGCGGGGCCACGTAGTCAGCCAGCGCCAGGTTGGGCTGCCCGGCCGGTTTTTCGCTTTGCTGGCGTAGCGTGCGAATCGTCGCAAGGACCGCGGCGCGCGACTCGTCGGCGTACAGCTCGATGTCGTCTCCGACGCTGTTCGCCGGGAAAAACCCGTACACGCCGCGCGCGGTCAGCCAGCCCTCCTTCACGATCTCCCGCAACAGGCGCTGCGCATCCTCGAACAGCTCCCGCGCCTTCGGACCCACCTGGCGGTCCTCGAGAATCTGGGGGTAATGGCCCCGCAGCTCCCAGGTGTGGAAGAACGGCGACCAGTCAATGAACGGCACGAGCGGCTCCAGCGGAACGGAGTCGAGCGTGCGCACGCCGAGAAACGCGGGCTTGGGCCGGTCCACCAGGTTCCAGTCGAAGGGCGGCTTGCGGGCCCGGGCCTGCTCCAGCGTCAGCAGCCGGGCCGTCGCCTGCCGGGCCTGATGGGCCTGGCGCAGGGTCTCCTGCTCGCGGCGGGTCTGCTCGAGGAACCGCGGCCGCTGCTCGGCGTCGAGAAGCTGCCCGACGACGCCCACGGCGCGCGAGGCGTCCAGGACGTGGACGACGCCCGGCTCGTAGGCCGGGGCGATCTTCACCGCTGTGTGCGCCTTGCTCGTCGTCGCCCCGCCGATCAGCAGGGGCACCTGGAACCCCTCGCGGGTCATCTCGCGGGCCACGTGGACCATCTCCTCGAGGGAGGGCGTGATCAGACCGCTCAGCCCGATGAGGTCCACCTTTTGCTCGCGCGCCGTCCGGAGGATCTGCTCGCAGGGGACCATCACCCCCAGGTCGAGGACCTCGTAATTGTTGCACCCGAGGACGACCCCGACGATGTTCTTCCCGATGTCGTGCACATCCCCCTTGACGGTGGCGAGCAGCACTCTCCCATGCGCCTGCGCGCCGCCCAAGGCCTGCTTCTCCGCCTCTAGGTACGGCAGCAGATACGCGACCGCCTTCTTCATGACGCGGGCGCTCTTCACCACTTGCGGGAGGAACATCTTGCCGGCGCCGAAGAGGTCCCCGACCACGTTCATCCCGGCCATGAGCGGCCCTTCGATCACCGCGAGCGGCTTGCCGTACTTCCGCCGGGCCTCCTCGACGTCCTCCTCGATGTAGTCCGCGACGCCCTTGATCAGGGCGTGCGCCAGGCGCTCCTCGACCGTGCCCTGCCGCCAGGCCTCGTCCTTGGCTGCCGCCCTGCCCTGCTGCTTGACGGTCTCGGCGAAGGCGACGAGCCGCTCGGTCGCGTCCGGCCGCCGGTTCAACAGGACGTCCTCGACCAGCTCGAGGAGGTCCTTGGGAATTTCCTCGTACACCGCGAGCTGGCCGGCGTTCACGATTCCCATATCCAGACCAGCCCGGATCGCGTGGTAGAGGAAGGCGGCGTGCAGGGCCTCCCGCACGACGTGGTTCCCGCGGAACGAGAACGAGATGTTGCTGATCCCGCCGCTGACCTTGCAGTGCGGCAGCGTCGCCTTGATCCGCCGCGTCGCCTCGAGGAAGGCAACCGCGTAGTCATTGTGCTCCTCGATCCCCGTCGCGACGGTCAGGACGTTGGGGTCGAAGATGATGTCCTGCGGCGGGATTCCGACCACCTCGGTGAGGAGCTGGTACGCGCGCGTGCAGATCTCGACCTTGCGCTCGACGCGGTCGGCCTGGCCACGCTCGTCGAAGGCCATGACCACAATCGCGGCGCCATACCGCCAGGCGAGCTTCGCGTGGCGGAGGAAGGCCGCCTCGCCCTCCTTGAGACTGATCGAGTTCACGACAGGCTTGCCCTGGACGCACTTGAGCCCCGCTTCGATCACCTCCCAGTTGGAGCTGTCGATCATGATCGGGACCCGCGCGATGTCTGGCTCGGACGCGATCAGGTGCAAGAACTTCTGCATGGCCGCCTTGGAGTCCAGCAGGGCCTCGTCCATGTTCACGTCGAGCATCTGGGCGCCACCCTCGACCTGCTGCTTGGCAACCGCGAGCGCCCCTTCGTAGTCGCCGCTGAGGATCAGCTTGGCGAACTTGGGCGAGCCGGTCACGTTCGTCCGCTCGCCGATGTTGACGAAGTTCATGTCCGGCCGGATCGTCAGCGGCTCCAGGCCACTCAGCCGCGTCCACGGCTCGGGCACAGGCGGCACCCGCGGGGGGCAGTCCCGGACCGCCGTGGCAATCGCGCGGATGTGCGCCGGAGTCGTCCCGCAGCAGCCGCCCGCGATGTTCAGCCAGCCATTCGCGGCGAACTCGCGCAGGTCGGCGGCCATGAGCTCGGGCGTCTCATCAAAGCCCCCGAAGGCGTTGGGCAGCCCCGCGTTGGGATAGCAACTGAGGAAGACGGGCGCGATCCGGGACAGCTCCTCCAGATAGGGCCGCATCTGCTTGGCGCCCAGCGCGCAATTGATCCCGACGCTGAGCAGCGGCATGTGCGCGATGGAGTTCCAGAACGCCTCGACGGTCTGTCCCGAGAGGGTCCGCCCGCTCCGGTCCGTGATCGTCACCGAGACCATCACCGGCACCCGGCGGCCCGTGTCCTCGAAATATTGGTCAATGGCGAACAGACAGGCCTTGCAGTTCAGCGTGTCAAAGACGGTCTCGCAGAGCAGCAGGTCCACGCCGCCGTCCAGGAGCCCGCGGACCTGCTCGGTGTAGGCGACCACCAGCTCATCGAACGTGACGGCGCGGAACGCGGGGTTGTTCACGTCCGGCGACATCGAAGCGGTGCGGTTGGTCGGGCCGATGGCGCCCGCGACAAAGCGGGGCCGGGAGGGGTCCTCCGCCATGCTCGCGGCGGCCGCGCGGCGGGCCACCTGCGCGCCAGCCCGGTTCAGCTCGTACACGTGCGCCTCGAGCCCGTAGTCCGCCATCGAGATCGCGGTCGAGTTGAACGTGTTCGTCTCGATGATGTCGGCGCCCGCCTCCAGGTACTGGCGGTGGATGGCCTCGACCACCTGCGGCTGCGTGAGGCACAGCAAGTCGTTGCAGCCCTTGAGATCGCGCGGGTGCGCGGCAAACCGGGTCCCGCGGAACCCCGCCTCGTCCAGCCGATAGGCTTGGATCATCGTCCCCATCGCGCCGTCGAGGATGACGATCCGGCGCCGCAGCAGCTCCCGGAGC
>CAZTUO010000037.1:0-15827 GCA_964616355.1 uncultured Nitrospira sp. | reverse complement strand
CGGAGGGGGAGGCGGCCCTGGCCCAGGCGGTCCAGGCCGAATGCCCGAACGGGGTCCGGGGGGCTGGGCTGACGCGGGGCTCCGACAACGGGAGCCACCCGACCGCGACCGGATTCATGGCCGCCATGAGCCGGGTGGGGATTGAGCCAGTCGTCACCAGCTCTGATACCCCCAAGGGCCACGCCGAAACCGAGCGGCTGAGGCGGACGATCACGGACGAGCGGCTCGGGCTGCGGGCGTGCACGAGCCTGGAGGCGGCGCGGGACGCTGTCGCGCAGTGGATCGCGGTGGATGATCACCAGCGAGACGTCCATTCCGCGCTGGGCTACCGGAGCCCGCTGGCATTCGAGGCGGCGCTCCGCAGGCAGAAGGCGGCACAAGCCGCTGCGGAGGATGACTCACTCTCAGCACCATAAAAAGTGTCTTGACAAACGGGGAGCATTACATTCTTTCTTGCCACCTTCGGGTCTTGCTAATGCGTAGGAGGGTAAACACTGTGCAACAACCTCCAGAGGGGAAAAGTCCCAGCCTATTGGTCGGCCACTGTAACGAAGCGGGTCCTTTTGACACTCGTGAAAAGCGTCAGTATGAACGGCACGATCTTGCCATCCGTGTAAATCTTCAGGGCCAGGAAAGCCGATCCTCGAGCACCACGTCGAACCTAGGGTTAGGTGGTCTGAGAATTATCACTGACTTGCCTTTTAGAGCAGGCACTCCGATAAATCTGCACTTCTCTTTTGCTGAAGCGTGCTACTTGAACCTTGTAGGCCATGTTGTTTATTGCCTGCCGCCACATGGTTCATCGAAAAATCGGACAGTAGGGATCAAATTCTCCGCCATTAGAGACTGGGAGCGAAGAGTACTGGCATCCGTTATCGAGGCGTTTACTCAGGAAGATCTCAATCGCTCTTTACTAATTATTGGTGCATCCAAGGATACTCTGGCCACTGAGGCATCCACCATCCATGAATCCAGCAGTACGTCCGTAAAGCTGAGCCACAAGATGAGGCCCAACGAAGGAACGAAGGAATCACCCTGTACTCCTGTCCTTCCCAATCCTGATCGCTTCTCTTTTTCAAAGACCCTGTACCTCACAGACACGAATGCGCTTGGCAATGCATACTTTTCTCGATACTTTGACTGGCAGGGAATGGCAAGAGAGGAATTCCTTCGCCGAATCGTACCGGATCCCTTGGCTTTCTTCAAAACAGGAATGAGAATCTTTACGGTCAGCGCAACCATTGAGTACAAAGCCGAGTTGACTTTGTACGACGAGATTGAGATTGAGGTTTACACGCGCAATATCAGAAGAGCGAGCTTCGAGCTTCTTTTCTACTTTATGAACCACAAGACTAACACGGTGGTGGCAGTAGGATCACAAAAACTGGTCTTCATCGATCCGGAGAACCGGATCATGCCAATACCGGAGGAGTTCAAGGCGAAGGGCTATGCGTACCTCGTCAGTGAGGCCTCCGGCCACGTCAAGCGCGATCGGTCTTAGCACTACGGTCGCACAATGGTCGGCAAGCCATTACGTGATACAGGGTCCCGATCCAGCAAACGGAGACGTATCTGTTCTGCTGGGCATGTTCAGTCTCTAGTTCGCTACACACCCACCTGCTCTGTTCATCGAGAATGTTTTTCTCTGTCCAAGTTGCGAGAGTGCACTCCACTGTGATTCCCCAATGACTTTTTATCCTCTTGCACCCCTGGCAAGTGCCATCATATTTATTCTTTCAGGCCTATTCGTTTTCCTGCGCAACAGGTCCGCCAAGCTCAACAAGTTATTCTTTCTGCTCACGATTGCTACTTTTTCATGGCAATTCAGCTGGTTCTTTCTATTCTCGGCGACTGACCCGACTGTTGCTCTGTATCTCACCAAACTCGGGTATTCCGGGATCATTTTTATCCCCCTCGTCTACTATCACTTCATCGTAGCTTTTTTACAGCATAAAGAAGCCGAGCGCCGTATGGGCTGGCTTTATGCCATCGGAGTTTGTTTCGCCATAAGCGTTATCACGACACCACTTTTGATCGACGGGGTTCATACTTACTACTTTGGGTTCTATCCGAAAGCGGGCTATTTCCATCCCTGTTATCTAGCGTTTCTGTTTCTCCTAGCTGTTCACGCCACGTATTTGCTGCTCACATTTAAGCCAGAAACTGTCAGCAATCTGTGGCTGGTGCAGAAGCGATTTGTCTTGGCGTCAATGATTATCTACGCTTTTGCTTCCGTAGATTTCCTGGCCAATTACGGTCACGAATTTTATCCTCCTGGTTTTGTTTTTATTCTCGTGTCCTTGATTATCATCGATTATTCAATCATCCGGTACCGGTTTCTGGACATCTCAGTTGTGATCAACAAGAGTCTGGTCTATGGATCTCTACTCTTCGTTATCTTGGCGCCCACCTACCTGGCGATTTTTATCACCCACCGCGCGACATTGTATTCGATCCCTGTGCTGTTGGCCGGGACGCTAGTCTTCGCCTGCGGGCTCTGGGTGATCCTTAAAGACCCCCGCTCGATCGTCCACCGCACCTTCGGCCTCATCTGCGCGGGCGTGTGCTGCTGGCTGTTGGGCATGTTCATGCTCTACTCCTCCGACCGGGAGGACGCGGCCCTGTTCTGGGGCAAGGTCGTCTATGCCGGGGTCGTGTACATCCCTGCCTTCTTCTTTCATTTCACCGTGCGGTTCCTGCACCTGCGCGACCAGTACCCGCGGGTGTGGCTCCCCTATTGCCTGAGCACCGTCTTCCTCCTGCTCCTGCCCACGGCCTACCTCGTGGACGGTCAGTATCGCTACTTCTGGGGCCTCTACCCGAAGGTCGGCGCGATCCACCCGCTGTTCCTCACCTACTTCGCCGCGGTCAGCGGCCGGGCGCTCTGGCTCCTCTACGTTGCCGCTCGTCGAGCAAAGAGAGACTCTTCGGTCGAGGCGACCCACTTGCGGTACGTGTTCCTGGCCTTTGCGCTGGGCTACCTGGCCAGCGCCGACTTTATTCCGTCCTACGGCGTCGAGCTGTATCCCACCGGCTATGTCTTCGCCTGCCTGTGGGTGGCCCTCGTCAGCTATGCGGTGCTCAAGCATCGGCTCATGGACTTGGCCCCCTCGGACTCGGCAACTCAAGCCATCCCCTACCGTCAGCTTCTGGCCCTCGTCCCAGTGTATCTCGTCGTCCTGGCCCTGCTCTGGATCTTCACGGGAACTCCCTACTACACGTTGGCGGGGATCCTCGTCGCGACGTTCGCTGTCTTCGCCAACGTCCTGGCTAGCGTCCAGATGCGGATGGAGCGGGCCGTGGAGAAGGCGCTGTTCACGAAGCGCTACGACGCGTACGAGACGCTCACCGAATTCAGCAAGGCCATGGTCACGATCCTGGATCTCAAGACTTTGAACGATGAGATTCTTCAGACCCTGGCTAACGTCATGGGGATCCAGACAGCCTCCCTCTTTCTGCTCACGAAGGAAAAGGAATCCTACGAGCTGAAGGCCACCTGTGGATTCGACCAGGGCCGTCCCGGCCTGGTGAGCCTCAAGGCCGACCATTCCCTGCCCCGGCATCTGCAGCTCGCCAGGCAGCCGATCCTGCGGGAGGAACTGGCCCAGGGTTTTGCCGACCCCACGAGCGACCCCGTGGAACTCGCACTGGTCACGGACACCCTGGCGCAGCTCGACTCCGAGGTCTGCCTTCCGCTGCTCAACAAGGAGCGCCTGATCGGCTTCCTCAACCTCGGACCTAAGGCGCGGTTCGAGATGTACTCGCAAGACGACCTGAACCTGCTCTCCACGCTGGCCTACAACGCAGCCATCGCTCTGGACAACGCCCTGCTCTACGAAGACCTGCGCCGGCAGAAGGCGATCATGCAGCGGACGGACCGGCTCCGGTCCCTGGAGACAATCGCGGGCGGGTTCGCCCACGAGATCCGGAATCCGCTGACCTCCATCAAGACCTTCGTCCAGTTGGCGCCGGAACGGCGGAACGACCCCGAATTCATGGGGCACTTTAGCGGCGTGGTCGCGGAAGACGTGGAACGCATCGAGCGCCTGATCCAGGAAATCCTCGATTACGCCCGCTACATGGATCCTAAATTCGCGCGGCAGGACCTCAACGAAATCGTCGCCTCCTGCCTCTACTTCGTCGAGGTCAAGGCCGCGACCAAGGACATCCTCATCCAGCGGGGCCTCGCGGGCGATCTCCCGCCGGTGTTGCTGGACCGGCAACAGATCAAGCAGGTACTCTTGAACCTCTTCTTGAACGCGATGGACGCGATGTCGGAGCGGGGCGGCCGGCTCACGGTCCGGACCCACCGGCTGACGAAGGCCAATGGCGACGGGTGGGTCCAAATCGAAGTCGCCGATACCGGCTCCGGGATCACCCCGGAGAACCTGGAACATATCTTTGACCCGTTCTACACCACCAAGCACGCGAGCGGGGAGCGGGAAGGCACGGGGCTTGGACTTACGATCGTGCACCAGATCGTCCGGGAGCACCGCGGCTACATCGAGGTGGAGAGCGAGGTCGGCCGGGGCACGACGTTTTTCGTCAACCTGCCGGCCAATCCGTTGCAGACCGGTCCGCCAACAGAACGGGAGGCGCATGAAAAAACGGGTTCTCGTGATTGACGACGAGCCGGGCGTACGGACGTCCCTCAGGATGGCGCTGGAGCCCGCCTACGACGTGGTCTGTGCCGCGGACGCAAAGGAGGGTATCGAGGTCTTCCGGCGGGAATCTCCCCATCTGGTGCTGCTGGATCTGGTGCTGCCGGATACCGACGGGCTGACCCTGCTGCCCATGCTGCACGGCGAGAACCGCTCAGTGCCCGTGATCATGCTGACCGCGCTCAAGACGGTCAAGACGGCGGTGGACGCCATGAAGGCGGGCGCCGCGGATTACCTCACCAAACCCTTCGACGTGGAAGAGCTGCGCGTGCTCGTCGCCAAGACGCTGGCCGCCCGCGAGCTCGAGCGGGAGCTCACGCACCTGCGCGCGGAAGTCGCCGCGCGGTACGGGTTGCCGAACCTGATCGGGAAGAGCCCGGCCATGCAGGAGGTCTATGCGAAGATCGCGCAGATCGCGAACAGCCGGACCACCGTGCTGATCACGGGCGAGAGCGGGACCGGGAAAGAACTGGTCGCCCGGGCGCTCCATTACAACAGCCTCCGCCGGCACGGCCCGTTCGTCCCGCTCAACTGCGCGGCGCTCCCCGAGGCGATCATCGAGAGCGAGCTGTTCGGGCACGAGAAGGGGGCGTTCACCGGCGCGGTCGCCCGCCGGATCGGGCAGTTCGAGGCGGCGCACGGCGGGACCCTGTTCCTGGACGAGATCGGCGACCTCAGCCCGGCCACGCAGGCCAAGCTCCTCCGCGTTATTCAGGAGCGCGAGTTCACCCGCATCGGCGGCGTCCAGCCCGTGCGGGTGGACGTCCGCATCGTCGCGGCGACCAACAAGCCGCTGGAAGACCTCGTGCGGCGCAAGGAGTTCCGGGAGGACCTCTATTATCGGATCAACGTCGTCTCGCTGCGGCTGCCGCCGCTGCGCGAACGGCAGGAGGACATTCCGCTCCTGGCCACGCACCTGCTGAGCAAGCGGCTGGAGGAGGAGGGCCGCCCGCCGCAGGCGTTCTCCAAGGAGGCGCTGGAGGTTCTGACCGCCTACCCCTGGCCCGGCAACGTCCGGGAGCTGGAGAACGTGATCGAGCAGCTCCTCGTCTGGTCCCACGGCGACGTGATCACGGCCGAGCACCTGCCCGCCAAACTGCGGGGGGACCTTCGGGCCGGCTCGCTCCGCGATGAGATCCTCGCAGGCCGGCTCTCGCTCGAGCAGGCCGTCCTCGAGTTCGAAAGTGAAATGATCCAGGACGCCCTCCAGCGGACCAACTACGTCCAGACGCGCGCCGCGACCCTGCTGGGCATCAGCCGGCGCATGCTGAAATATCGGATGGACGCACTCGGGCTCACCCGATCGGAGTCCCCGATGGCGGACCATGAGACACCTGTTCAAGAGTGATCGCCTCGTAGGCGAATCTCTCCCGGCCTCGCAGCCCCTCAGGCAATCACGGCGGGAAGCGGCGGGCGGCTGCGCATGCACAGTGGCCTATCATTTGCTTGACAAATCCCGCTATTCAGGGTAGAGAGAACCCCTATGTCCGCCCAGACTCTCGAGCGACCGACCATTCTGATCGTGGAGGATGAAGCCGGGCCCCGGGACGCCCTGAAAATCATCCTTCGCCCTTTCTACAACCTGTACACGGTCGAGACCGCCGCGGCCGCGGTGCGGACGATCCGGGAACAGCCCGTGGATCTCGTCACGCTCGACCTGAAGCTGCCGGACCGGCAGGGCACGGACCTCCTCCGGCAGATCAAGCTCGAGCGGGACGACGTAGAGGTCATTATCATCACCGGCTACGGCAGCCTCCGGTCGGCCATGGAGGGGCTGCGCTACGGCGCGGCGGGGTACCTGCTCAAACCCTTCAACGTGACGGAGTTGATCCGGCTCATTGACGACACGATCGAGCGGAAGCGCCGGCTGGACCGCCTGCGGCATTTCCTCGGCACCTCCAGCGGACTCTTGGCCTCCGAGCAGGACCCGGGGAGCGTTTGGAGGCTGCTGCGCGAGCTGCATGGGGGCCCCGGCCCCTCGGGGGCCCGCCCGGAGGGCGCCACCGGCGGCTCAGAGTGGGAACTGCTCTTGTCGGATTTGATCCTGGCCCGGAGCCGCGAGCTGTTCACCCACTGCAGCCGGGTCAGCACCTACGCCGCCCTGCTCGGGGACGCGCTCCAGGTGGCGGCCACCGAACGGAAGGTGCTAACCGTGGGCGCCTTCCTCCACGACATCGGCCTGCTCGGCGTGCCCGATCCGCTCCTCAGTCCTACGCACTTCGTGGAGGAGCCCTCGAGCGACGACATCAAACGGCATCCGGAGCTCGGAGCGCGCATGGTCCTGCCGCTCGGCCTGCCGGCGGGCACCAATCAGATCATCGCGTATCACCACGAGCGGTACGATGGGACCGGATACCCCCACGGCCTGCAGGGTGAAGGCATCCCGCTGCCCGCCCGGATCGTCGGCCTGGTCGAGGAGTTCGATCACCTGACCACAGGGCCGGCGGCGCGGCCTGTCGAGGAGGCCCTCAAGGAGGTGCGGCGCCGGGCTGGCACGCACTTCGACCCGGCGCTCGCCGACCTCTTCGCCCGGGTCGGCGCGGAATCCAAGGCCCTGCTACCCGCCATGGTTCCCCTCTCCGGCCCGGCCGCCTGACGGCCCCACGTCGCCTCTGCCTCGCGTCACCGTTCGGCCTCGCCCAGCATCTCCGCCGCCGTCTCGCGCACGGCTCTGGTGATCGCCAGCCCACCCAGCATCCGGGCGATCTCGTCCTGCCGTCCCGGCCGATCGAGCCGCCGGACCTGCGTGACCGTCCGTTTCTTGTGCACCGCTTTCTCCACGAGGAAATGCGTCTGGGCCTGCGAGGCGATCTGCGGCAGGTGGGTGATGCAGAAGACCTGGTGGTAGCGCCCCAAGACCCGGAGGCGTCGCCCCATAACCGCGGCGACCGCCCCGCCGACGCCCGCGTCCACCTCGTCGAAGATCAGGACAGGCACACCGTCCGTCTCTGCCATGACCGTCTTCACGGCGAGCATCACCCGGGACAACTCCCCGCCCGAGGCGACCCGCGCGAGGGGCTGGAGCGGCTCCCCGGGGTTCGCCGAGAACAGGAACGCGACGCGGTCCCACCCGCTCGGACCGAGGCCAGCGTCCTCCGGCTCCGAGGAGACCTCGATCCGAAACCGGATCTGCTCCATGCGGAGCGCCGCCAGTTCCTCCTGCACGCGCGCTTCCAAGCGACTGGCGGCGCGGCGGCGTCCCTCGGAGAGGCGCGCGGCGAGGGCGGCGACTTTGTCCCGCTCGTCTGCGACCTCCGCCCGGAGACCGGCCACCAAGCTCTCGCTTCCTTCCAGCGCATCGAGTTCCCGCGCCAGCTCCTCCGCCTTCGCGAGCATCGCCTCGAGCGTCCCCCCGTACTTTTTCTTGAGCCGGTGCAGCCGTTCCAGCCGCTCCTCGACCCGACCGAGCCGCTCCGGGTCCGGCTCCAGCTCCCGTTCGTACTCCCGAAGCCGCTGGGCGAGCTCCCGCACCTGCACCTCGGCGGCTTCGCACAGGGCAGCCAGGTCCGCCGCCTGGGGGTCCAGCCAGCCCAGCTCGCGCAGCCGGTCGGCCGCTGTGCCGAGGCGCGGCAGGGCGGCCCCCTCGTCGCTGTAGAGCAACTCGTAGGCGAGCTGGCACAGCTCCCCGAGCCGGCTCGCATGGGCCAGCCGGCTCCGCTCGGCCTGGAGCGCCTCCTCTTCGCCCGGACGGAGATCGGCGTCCCTGAGCTCTTGGTATTGAAAGCGGAGCAGGTCCTCCCGCTGGGCCCGCTCGGTCGCTGTCCGGACTGCGTCGGCCAGCGCCCGCTCCCGCGCCCGCCACCGCTCGTACTGGGCCTGGTACGCGCGCCGCAGGTCGTTCAAGCGTCCGAACGCATCGAGGGCGTCGAGCTGGGCCTGGGGAGCGAGGAGCGATTGCTGCTCGTGCTGCCCGTGGATGTCAACCACGGTTCCCGCGAGCGACTGGACGACGTGGAGCGGCGTGAGGGTGCTGTTGACGTAGATGCGGTTTCGGCCGGACCGGGAGAGGATGCGCCGGATGATGATCTCGCGCTCCTGGGCGCCCAGGACACCGTTGCCGCGGAGCTGGTCGAGCACGGGGCTGGCGGCCGGGAGCACGAAGGCGGCTTCAAGCACCGCCTCCTCGGCGCCGGACCGGATCTGCTCGACGGAGGCCCGTTCCCCGAGCAGGAGCGCGATCGCATCAACGATGATAGACTTGCCGGCGCCGGTCTCGCCGGTCAACACGTGGAAGCCATCCGAGAATTCCAGCTCCAGCCGTTCGATGACCGCGAAATTTGCGATGCGCAGCTCGGTCAGCATGCGAGCCGGCTTTGCGGCGGGGACGCGTCACGCCGTGGCGGACTGTTGGGCCAGCAGAGACTCGATGACTTCCTTGAACTGCCGTTTCGGCCTCGCGCCGACCAGCTTCTCGACGGGCTGCCCGTTCTTGAAGAACAGAATCGTCGGGATGCTCATGACCTGGTAGCGGCCGGCGATCTCGGGGTTCTCGTCCGTGTTGAGCTTGAGGACGCGCAGCTTGCCGTCATACTCGCTGGCGAGCTCCTCGATGATCGGGGCCACCATCTGACAGGGCCCGCACCACACGGCCCAGAAGTCCACCATGACCAACCCGGGGGCCCTGATCACCTCAGCGTCCCACGAGCCTGCATCCACCTTCAGCGCCTGTGCTCCCACTGAATCGCCTCCTTACTCGTCTCCCCGGACGACTCTCCGTGTCCGTTCGCCATTCTGCGATCCTATCCCACCCTTCGTGACCCTGTCAACCGCCGCCGGAGCCCGTCGCGGTACTCTACAGCGTGCCGCTCCCGCCCTGCGGCGGCGCCGGGCGGACCGTTCCCAGCGTCTTCAAGTACCCGATCAGGTCCTCCAGGTCCTGACCGGTCAGCCCGGTCCACCGGGGCATCTCGGGGTGCAGCCGGTTGCCACCCGCATCAATGCCGGCCACGATCGCGGCCTTCAGGGTCTCGTCGTTGTAGGCGGGGCGCTTGCGCCCCGTCGCATGCTCGTAGCCACGCGGGTCCGTGAGAAACCGATAGGTGATGTTGGGCACCGGAATGCCGTGCATCTCGCCGCCGCGGCCGTCCGGGCCGTGACACATCGCGCAGCCGACCCCTTCCATCCCGTGGCTGTTCTCCACGACGCGGCCCTGGACCGTCGTGCCGCTCATGAAGATGCGCTGCCCGTTCTCCAGGTGAGAGACGACCCGCGGCGTCCCGGCCGGCGAGACGAGGGCCCCCACCCAGCCGAGTGCCACCCCGACGGCGGCCCCTCCTGCGACCAGCCTCCGCAGTCTCATGGCACACCCTCCTCCCCATCCACACCATTCCACCAATCAACGGGCCTCCCACGCCCACTCCTCCGGCACGCTGGCCCACCAGCTCTCCGGCCGCGCCTGGCGGAACGCCGTCTGCTGCTTCCAGAGCCGCGCCACCGTCTGGTTGTCGAGCCGCGCCGCCATCGCCGCACTGATGTCCGATTGCTGCCGCACGCTGTCCTGGATGACCTCCTTCGCAATGCGGGCCAGCACGTCCGGCGGATCCACGAGGTCCTCGCTCCCGCGAAAGGCCAGGTTCAGGTAGAGCTGGCCCACGAGCACCCACCGGTCGTTCTTGGCCAGGTAGTCGAGATAGCCATCGAGGGCTTGATAGACATAGGCCAGGTAGACGTAGCTCTCCGCGGAGGGAAACTCGTCCACCTGCCGCTGGCAGGCCTCGATCGCGCGCCGATAGTCGCCCGCCGCGAGAAAGATCTTCGCCTTCTTCAGGTGGCCTGGTCCGTCATCAGACCTGGCCTCCGAGGAGCCTGCTTGGGCCGGCGTGACGCACAGAAGCGCTGCAAGGAGCAATCCCCCAGGCCATCGCACCCGGGGGTCTCGGGCAACGGAAGGGTTCATGGCTGACCTCCACCGCTGGACTCTCCTGTCGCGTCATTATCCCGCTCCAGCCGGAGTTCCGCCAGTCGGCAGGCGGGCATCACATCCCCCGACTGGTTCATCGCGTGAGCAGCGGGTCCATCCCCGGCGGGACCGCCCGTCCCGACCAGGGCAGACCCCGCTCGTTCCCGAGGAGCGGCGCCAGGATGCTCTTGACCACCTGCGTCCCGAAGCTTTCCGTCGCCCCGAGCCCGGTCAGGCTGATCATAAAATTGTACTGGATCCGGTCCGGGAACTGGATGTAGTAGAGCGCGATCGCCCAGCAGCGACAGGGATTCTGATACATCCCCACCACGTCGGTCTCCGGTCTCTGGCCGTTCTGCATGTCGTAGTAGGTCCGCGCCCCCAACGTCACGCCCAGGGGCAGCCTGACGGCCGCCGCCCCGGTCAGGAAGTTCAGCTCCGGCGTCGGGGCGTAGACCTCGGCGAAGGAGAGGGGGTTCCAGATGTCGCCGCGCCGCACCCGGTTGCCCGCGCGCGTGTGCCGCTGGCCCACCTGCACGTACCACTGATCCTCCTGCTGGTAGCGGACGTCCGTGTTCCACTGACTGAACGTCGCCTGGTACGGATCGAAGAAGGAATCAATCGTCAGCGACACCGGGGTCGGCTCGGTCGGTGTCCGGGCCGTGTTGCCGAACACGGCCCGGGTCCAAATATCGGAGAACTTCCGGCCCTGGATGCCGACCATCGTAGGCTGGAGCTGCTGCGCCTGCTGCAGAAACTGGGGAGTCCCTGGGAAGGGGAACAAGCGGGCCTGGGTCTGCGGCGCGCCGACGTGGTAGCTCTGGGCTACGGTCAGATCGAGCCAGTTGTACGTCCCCCCCTGGGTGATCTGCTCGATCAGCCGGCTTCTCACCGCATAGGTGACCAGATGTTTTTTGGGCAGGTCGTCCACCTGGTCCACCTGAATGATGTTCGACTGGTTCGTCGCCGGGACGAACTCATAAAACACGTTCGGCTCGATGGTGTGCAGGAGGTTCCCGCCCCTGTCCCGGCCGAACTGCCGGGACAGGCGCGTGGTGGCCTCCAGGCCGGCCCAGAAGGTCTCGCGATGCACCGACTCGGCGGAGGTCACGCCGCGGGTGTAATAGACCTCCCGGAACTTGACCTGCGGCGTGAGTCCGATCACGTGTCCCAGCGGCAGCACGTCGGTGGATAAGGACGGCACGACATCCACCCGGTTGAGGCCGAACCCCTGCTCCCGGATGAAATTCACGAAGGTGGTCTCGCCCCCGACGAGGAGGGGACCGCCGAAGGGTGAGACGTTCGCCAGGGTGTACCCCACCTCGGGCAGGCGCTGGAATGTCCCCAGACTGCCCGCCGAGAGGGGCTGCAGGTACTGGCCCAGCAGATACAGGTTGCTGGAGGAAAAGCGCTTCGTCACCAGGAGGTTGGATTCGGTGCTCGGCAGGGCCCGCTGAACGCCCGAGTTGCTCAGATTGTTGTAAAGGGTCCGGTCGGACAGCAGGTTCGCGTCTGCCCAGACGGAGAGGGTCGTGCTGAAGTGCTGGACATGGGTGCCCCGGATCTGCGCCCGCCGCCGCTGTTCCACGTTGTCCTGGAACAGGTTCATCAGCCACTGTCCCTTCGATTGCTTATCGAGCGCGTAGCGATACACCAGGTCGCTCCCGTAGCCCCGCTTGCTATAGTAATCCGGTGTGATCGTGACGTCCTGACTCCGGGTCATGGCCCAGAAGAAGCTCTGCCGGTAATGGAGGCCGAACCGGTTGTCGTAGCCGTAGTTGGGCACGAGGAAACCGGTCTTGCGCGAGGACTCGATCGGCACGGACATCGTCGGCAGCGGGACGAGCGGCTGGTCCAGGACGCAGAACCAGACGCCGTGCCCGGAGACCTGCTCCCCGAGGTCCAGGTCCACGTCCTTGAACAGGAACCGCCAGGCCGGCACCTGTCCCTCCTTGGCGTCGCAGTTGGTGAAGGACCCGTCTTTGACCCGATAGTGGTCTTCGGAGAACCGCTGGAACAGCCGGCCGGTGACCAGGGTATTGGAGTCCTTGACGAACAGCGTCCCGTTGGTCAGCACGCCAGCCTCGGTATTGAGGTCCAGCTCTAGCCGCTCCGCCCGCAGCTCGCTCGTCGGGTCGGTCAGGTGCGCGCGCCCCTCCGCCACCAGGGAGCCGGACAACATGAAGATCGTCACCCGGTCGGCGGTGAGCCGGAGCGGCCCTTGCACGACGACCACCGAGCCGGCCGCCTCATACACGTCGGTGTTCTGCAGGTATTCGATGTGATCCGCGGTGATCTCGATCGGGCCGGTCCCGAGCTTGGCCCCGGTGCCCGCACCCGCCGCAGCCTGAGCCGCCCGGGCCGGCTGGGGCCCTGCGAGCGTGGACAGGAGGACGGTGAGCGCCGCCAGGAGGAGGACCGACCGGACGCGAGGGGCCATGTCAGCCCCTGATGGGAGACAGTGCACACCCGCGCAGGAGGGCCTTCACGTCGCCCACCAGCATGAGGGATCCGGTGACGCAGATCAGATCGTCCAGCGAGGCCAGGCGGCTGGCGAGGGCGAGAGCGTCGGCGGGCAGCGGCGCCGCGTGGGAGGACCGGCCCAGCTCGCGGAGCGTCTCGTCCAGTTCCGCGACGGTGGCCGCGCGGGCGAGCTGCGGCTGGGTCAGCACCACCTCGTCCGCCAGCGGGAGTACGACTCGCAGGAACCCCCGGCGGTCCTTGTCCCGCATCATGCCGAAGACCAGCACGACGCGAGCCCCCGGATGCTCTCGCCGGTAGCGTGCGAGGTAGGCGGCCACGACCTCGGCGGCCGCAGGATTGTGCGCACCGTCCAGCAGCAGCAGCGGGCGCTCGCCCGCCTGCTCCAGACGCCCCTCCCAACGCGTCGCGCGCAGTCCCTGAACGACCGCCTCGGCAGGCACGCGAAGGCCGCCGCGCGACGCCGCTTCCAACATCG
This sequence comes from uncultured Nitrospira sp., assembly GCA_964616355.1. Classification (GTDB taxonomy): domain Bacteria; phylum Nitrospirota; class Nitrospiria; order Nitrospirales; family Nitrospiraceae; genus CAZTUO01. The sequence continues at coordinate 2,308 of CAZTUO010000037.1, read as the reverse complement.
CCAGCGCGCAGCCCGCGTTCTCGAGCTGGTGACGCCCGGCGAGCGGGCAGGTCAGGTCCCGGAACGTCCACTCCCGGCCTTCGTAACGGAAGCCCCGTTCCGGATCCCCTTCGACGCGGAAGGCCTCCTCGAACCGCAACCAGGGGGCGCCCCGCTCGGCGATGACGCGCCCGATCACCTCCGCTGCCTCCGCGCACAGCCGACCGGTCACCAGCGGGGTCCCCGGCTTGACGATGCCCGCCTTCTCGAAGGCGATCGCGGCGACCGTCGAGCCGAGGTGCTCCTGGTGATCCAGCGCCACGTTTGTGATGACCGTCGCCAGCGGGCGGACGACATTCGTCGCATCGAGGCGTCCGCCCATCCCGACCTCAACGACCGCAACCTCAACTCCCGCTTCGGCGAAGGCTTCGAACGCGAGCGCGGTGGTGAACTCGAAGAACGTGGGCAGCGCCGCCGGATCGCCGGCGCGCCGCAGGCGCTCGGTCAGGTCGGCCACCGCGTCTTCAGCAATCGGCTCGCCGTTGATGCGGATGCGTTCACGGAAATCCACAAGGTGCGGCGAGGTATAGAGCCCGACCCGGTACCCCGACGCCTCGAGCACGGCGGCCGCTATCGCGGCGGTGGAGCCCTTGCCGTTGGTGCCCCCGATGTGGAGGCAGGCGTAGCGCCCGTGCGGATTGCCAAGCCGCGCGAGCAGAGTCCGGACCGCATCGAGCCCGAGCTTGACGCCGTGCCGCTGCAGTCCGAACAGGAATGCGAGCGCCGAGGGGTACGCAGTCGCCATAGGAGAAGAGGAGAGGCGGTTGCGGATCTCTACAAATGCGAGAGCAGCGCGCTTAGGGTCTCCTTCAGCCGCTTGCGCTCCACGATCATGTCAATCATGCCGTGCTCCAGGAGGAACTCGGCCCGCTGGAACTGGTTGGGCAACTGCTGCTTGATGGTCTGCTCGATCACGCGCGGTCCCGCGAACCCGATCAGGGCCTTGGGCTCCGCGATGATGACGTCCCCGAGCATGGCGATGCTCGCCGTCACGCCCCCGAAGGTCGGATCGGTCAGGATGGAGACGAACGGTACCCCGGCCTGATGGAGCTTCCCCACCGCCGCCGCGGTCCTCGCCATCTGCATCAAAGAGAGGATGCCCTCCTGCATCCGCGCGCCGCCGGAAGAGGTCACCAGGACGAACGGCTCGCGGGCCTCCAACGACCGCTCCGCCGCCCGGCAGATCTTCTCGCCCACCACGGAGCCCATGCTGCCGCCCATGAAGCCGAAGTCGAAGACGCCCAGCACGATCGGGCGCCCGTTGAGCGTCGCCGCCCCGGTCACGAGGGCATCCCTCCGGCCGGTCTTCTCCTGCTGAGCCTTCAGCCGCTCGCGGTAGGAGCGGGTATCCACGAACTCCAGCGGGTCCCGCGGCTCGAGGTCTGCGTCCCATTCGCGGAAGGAGCCCAGATCCACCAGCAAGGCGATGCGCTCCGGGACAGACACAGGAAAGTGATAGTCGCATTTCGGGCAGACCTTGTTATTCCGGTCCACCTCCTTCCGGTACACGATCTCCCGGCAGTGGTTGCACTTCAACCACATGCCCTCGACGGCCTTGGCCTTCTTGGGGCTCTCCGCCGCTGCCCCCTTGTGCTTCTTGAACCACGCCATGGCTTCCGGGCTAGATGATGATCTCCTGTCCTTCCTCCAGCACCGACAGGTTCGCGATGCCGAGGCGGCTGAGCTCTCGCTGGATCCTGTCCTGATGCCGGGGCTTGAGGTGATACACGTAGACCGGCAAGGTCGGCCGGCCGATCTTCCGAAACTCCTGCACGAAGAGGGAGGGAGTGAGGTGCTTGCTGGCCCGGGCCAGTTCGGCCATGTCGTCCGGAAACGACGTCTCGATGAAGGCGGCCTTGAGCGTGGGCTCGCGGGCCGCCACCTGCCAGATCTCCTCGGTCTCGTAGGTGTCCCCGCTGTACAGCAGCGAGGATCCGCCCTCGCGGATCAAGAAGCCGACCGCCGGAACCAGGTGATTCACGGGGATCGCGGTGACCGCCAACCCGTCCACCACGTACTCCTTGCCCGCTTCCAGCTCCCGGGTGACGAAGACCGGCCGCTCGGCGCTCGGCAGGGCGAGGAAGTCCGGGTAGACGTCGCCGTTGAACACATGGGCCCGCAGCCCGTCGAGCACCGCGGGAATGCTGCGGAGCGCCACGGGTTGCACCGCGTCGTCCACTAGGTTATCGGCGAACGTCGGCAGCCCCCTGATATGGTCGAAGTGGAGGTGGGTGATCAGGATGTCCCGGATGCGCTTCTGCTCCTCGAG
>CAZTUO010000036.1:0-15882 GCA_964616355.1 uncultured Nitrospira sp. | reverse complement strand
ACCTCGCACTACACGGACCTGATGCCGGACGGCACAGCCCGGCAGTTCACCTTCGTGATGGAGGCCAAGTCCGTGATCACGAGCCCCTCCGGCGGCCAGCGCTTGTCCAAGGGGTTCGTCGAGATCCGGGGCCTGGCCTGGAGCGGTCGCGGCCGCATCGCCTCGGTGGAGGTCAGCACGGACGGCGGACGCACCTGGCGGCCGGCGGCGCTGCAGGAGCCGGTCCTCCCCAAATGCCACACGCGCTTCCGGGTGCCCTGGCGCTGGCACGGCCAGGAGGCGGTCCTCCAGTCCCGGTGCACCGACGAGACGGGCTACGTGCAGCCGACCCGGGCGGCGCTCCTGGCCGTGCGCGGGCGGCACTCGATCTATCACTTCAACGGCATCCACTCCTGGAGGGTCGGCCGCGATGGGACGGTGGAAAATTATCATGGCTAGGCGAATGAGGGCGGGGCTCGGCGCGGCGGCGCTGCTCGCCCTGTGGGCATGGACCGCCGCGGCACCGCAGGAGGCCCAGCCCCCGCTCGGGCTGGGCCGGCCGGCAACTAGCGCAGAGATCCGGGCCTGGGACATTGACATCACGCCGACGGGCGAGGGCCTGCCGCCGGGTCGCGGGACGGTCCGCGAGGGCGCGCAGATCTTCGCGGCGCGCTGCGCCGCCTGCCACGGCCCCACGGGCACCGAGGGCCCGCGGGACCGCCTGGTCGGCGGGCAGGGCACGCTCGCCTCCGACGCACCGCTCAAGACCGTCGGCAGCTACTGGCCCTATGCCACGACCCTGTTCGACTACATCCGTCGCGCGATGCCCTACAACGCCCCCCAGTCGCTGACCCCCGACGAGATCTATGCACTCGTCGCCTGGATCCTCCACCGCAATGGCATCGTCCCCGAGGACGCTGTCCTGGACGCCACAACGCTTCCCGCCGTCCGCATGCCCAACCGCGACGGTTTTGTCCCGGACCCCCGGCCGGATGTCCGTCCGCACTAGCGCGGGGACGGCATGGATCGGCGCGAGACTCCACGAGTCGCGGTCGAGATCGGCACCGCGGTCGCCCGCTTCGTCAAGCTGCCGAACGAGGTCAACACGATCACGGTGGACCACGCAGGAGCAAGCCTCCTCGCCGCTCGCCCGCCCCACTCCCTCCAAAGTACGGGGCGAAGCACAAGCGGGGCCTGCCCACTGCCCAGGCATCCACGAACCTGAAGGAGTGATGCTGTAACGGCCGGAGCGTGGGTTAGGGGGAGCGTCGGGTGCGGAACCCGCTGAGCGCCCCGTGGCCGGCGAACCGAGGCGGGAGCCGCGGCGGCGCCCCTCCTACTCGAGGGGGATGCGAGCCTTGTTGCGCGCCAGCCACTGCTCGAACGTCTGGAGCGAGGGGTTGAGGCTGCGGGCCACTTCCGGGTTCCGCGCGCCGCAGAAGACCTCCTGGAAGTCGCGCTTGAACTGGAACATGTTGCCGAGATCGTCGGCGCCCGGAAATCCCAGGCTGCGGTACACCTCGGGCGGCACGGCGTTGTAGCGGACCTCCTTGCCGAGCGCTTTGCTGAGCTGTTGCGCCATCTCCGCCCCCGTGAGGTGCTCGCCGGCGATTCCGACGGTCCGGCCGATCAGCTCGCGCCCCATCTTGAAGATACCGAGGGCGCACCTGCCGATGTCTTCGACCGCGATGCCCGGCAGCTTCTTGTCGGCCATAGGCAGCGTGATCGCCAGCGTGCCGTCCGGCCCCTTTTTCGGACCCATGCCGAAATGGATCAAGTTCTCCCAGTAGAACGACGTGAGCAGGAACGTCGTCGGCACGCCGAGCCCGCTGAACAGACGGTCGGCCTCCCCCTTGGCGTCGAAGTGCGGGACTTTGTACTTGCCCATGAGCGTCGGCATCCGATCGTCGCCGAGCGGGACCCAGCGGCGCGTATCCTCAAGCGTGGACCAGATGACATGCTGGAGGCCGGCCGCCTGCGCCGCCTGCGCCATGTGCGCCGCCTGAGCAAGCTCCCGTTCCGGCGAGCAATGCTCCCAAAAGTTGGTCAGGCAGAACGCGCCGGAGGCCCCCGCAAAGGCCCGCGTGAGACTGGCGGCATCGTCCAGATCGGCAGCGACCACCTCCGCGCCGAGCCTGGCCAGCTCCCGCGCCTTGTCCGAATGCACGTTGCGCGTGAGCGCCCGCGCAACGAAGCCGCTCGTCTTGTCCTCCAAGATGGCGCGCACCAGACCGCCGCCTTGCATCCCGGTCGCCCCCACCACCGCGATGATCTTCTTGTCCGCCATGGCGTGCCCCTCCTCTAGTCCCCAACAGACCCTCGGCCCGTATCTCGCTCGACCACTGTAGCCACGGCCGAGGCACGGCCGCAAGGGGAAATCCCTCCAACCGGTGGAGGAATGCGGCCGCACGGGAGCGCGGCGCGGCGGCGCCGCGCGTGCCCCCCTTGTCCCATCGAGGCTGACAAGCTGTGCCCGGCGGGACAAGTTGGGCGTGAGCCTTCAACTCCGCTCGGTGCGCGCATTTTCGATGCCCAGCCGATCAGCGTGGCGAACAATGTGTCCTCGGCACGATCTGTGCTCTCCCCGATCATGACTCTATTGATCTGGCAGCCTTTCGCCCGCCTGGCCTCCCGGCGGTCCCGCGGCACGGACATTGCGCGCGAACGACTGCGAACCCGGACCGTTCCTCACTGCGAACGGTCTCGCCGGCAAGGGGCCCCATTGCTGGTTAATGAACATCGCCCGAACGTGACAGGAGGTACAAGATGCTTTACAAGACTCTCTTTGTGTCCGCAACCATGGTGATCCTAGGGGTGAACGGGAGCGCGGCCGATGAATCTGGCCACCCTGCAGCGGCCGCGGATCAGCGCACCGAGCTGAGCGCCCAGGTGACGTTGGGAGGCGCCAAGTCCCCCGTGATCGGGCCGATTGCGAGGATCGAGGGGGATTACTACTTCGTCCACGACGACGAACTCGGCCACGCCGTCCGGCTGGTCGTGGACAGGGACTCGAACCTGATCTGTGGCGCCCCCGCACGCGCCGCCCGCGTCGAGCGGGTCCTCAGCGACCGTGAGCCGGAGCAGGCCGCCGGCTCCACCGCGCGGCAGCAGGCGCAGGGCCAACGTGCGGACGACAGGGCGGTGGGCTCCGGATTCGTCGCCGGGGATTGCGGGTTCCGCGTCGGAGACCGCATCAAGGCGGAAGTGTCCGACCTGGGAACGGTGACGACGCTGAAGCTGCTTGGCACCGAGCAGCCGACTCCGGCGGGTGGCGGACGGGCCTTCGGGGAGAGCGGCATGTCCGGGGAACTGGGGATGCCGATCAGCGGGCCGCGCATGCCCAAGCAGGACAAGCCGGGACAACTCGACATGGTCGGCCGGGAGGGCGACTACGCCGTGCTGCCGGTCCCGCAGGGCAGCCTGCAGGAAGCCCCCGGCGAGTTTCCCCCGATCTCCATCGTTGATCCCGACGGGAGGACCCTGGGCACCCTCTCTCAGGTGATTGCGGATGCCGGCAGCGGGAGGATCGCCTATGTCATCATCCGCTGGGCGAGCACGGGTGCGCTGGTCCCGGTGCCCTGGGACGATCTAAAGCCCGACCAGGAGCTGGACGTCCTCGTGTTCACCGCCAGCCAATATCAGATCGAGCCCGAGGGGACCGCGGCCGCGGTCGTGGACAGCTCGCCTCCTATCGAGGAATCCGTAGATCTCCAAGCCACCCTTGCGCCGCCCGACCTCCAGAGCCCCCGAGTTGCAGTGGATCCCCGGGGCGCCGCCGCCCCGGAAGCGCCCCAGCCCCTCTGCCAAAACTGCACGGTCGTTCGCGTGGATGTCGTCAGCGTGGACAGCCAGAGCCTCGTCGTGAAGAACCACCTGCAATCCGAACGAGAAGTGCGCATCCGGCTGGACGAAGGGACCCAGTGGGGGCAAGTCCCGATTCGGACCGGCGGGGAGTTCCGGATCGGCGACACCATCGAAGCGTATGTGGCGCCGGAGGGACGCGCGGCCGCCATCTCCGTAACACGGGAGGCCGCGCACATGGCGCTGCCGGACAATTGAGCGAGGGGAGGCGCCCGGCCGTCGGCGGGCAGGCGGCCCAGGTGACCCACGTCGCCTGGGCCGCCCGGCACGATCCCTGCCGGGATATCCATGCGTCGTCAGCCACGCCCCCGCAACGTCTCATCCAGCCAGTCGAAGACCCGTTGATGAAACAGCAATTGACCGGCCGCCTCGCAGTGGCCGGCCGCACCGTCCTGGGCCGCGAAGGTCACGAGCGTCTTCGGGCACGTCAGGGCCTCGTACAGCAGGCGCGCCTGCGGTGCCAGCGGGTCCTGCTCCTGGACAGCGACGAACGTCGGGCAGCGGATCCGTTCAGCCCGCCCGACTAAGGTGTACCGCTTGAGCATCCGAACGTACTCGGCCGCTGTCCGGGCCCCGTGGGCCGCGGCGCGGGACATAAAAAAGTATGCCCTCCGCGGGGCTGCCGCGAGCTGCGCGGCGAAGGACTCGTCGGCCTGTGGGTCCTTGGCCTGTAGGGGGTCGTAGACATCCGGGGAAAGACTCGCGCGGATCGCGAGATCAAGGTCATACAGGCCGGGGTCGGCCACGAGGGCAGCGAATCGCGGGTCGCCGGAGGCGGCGCACGGCGCCAGGTACCCGCCGAAGCTCCGCCCCATGAGCACGAGCCGGCGCGGATCCATCTCCGGGCGGGCGACAGCCCAGTCCACGACCGCGGCGAGCACAACCTCGTAATCGGGGCGGAAGACTAGCCCTTTGTTGTACAGCGCGCTCGCCTGCTCAGGCCCGTCGAAGACCAGGGCGTGATAGCCGCGTCAGATCGCCGCGGGGGCGGTGTAGTAATAGTACTCCTCCACCGTGCCGTCGTAGCCGCCCGGGCTGATGACCGTCGCCCGCCGGGCGCTGCCCCCACCGGCCGTGAAGAAGTACCCGTCGAGCGTCGTTCCCTCGTAGGGAATCTCCACGAACTGATAGGGCACCTGGCCGAGGTCCATCGCGGCGCGAAAGCACTCGCGTTGGGCGCACCAGCCGTCCAGCAAGCGCCGATCCCGAAGGTCGGCCCGATGAAAGAAATACGACGCCCGGAAATATTCCGCGGCGCGCAGGAAGGCCTCCGCGGCGCTGACCGTATGGCCGCACGCCCGGGCCTGCTCCCCGATGCCTCGGACGCGTCCGGCGGTCGCCCACCATGCCGCCTGCCAACCGTCATAGTCACCCGGAGTGATCCGGGCAGCCGTGGCGAAACATTCGCCCAGATCGGCCATGCCGTAGCAGGTCTTGCCGAGTGTGCGCAGGAACTGTCCATCAAACTCCGCGTCATTGAAGAAGGCTGGCATGAGCGGTCTTTGGCGAGAGGCCTCACCAGAGGCAGGTACTGAGGCTCCGTATGTCGGTTCAATCTCCGACAGATCCGACACGAGCCAGGTCCCGACGGCGCCGGCCAGCTTCAGGAACTCCTGCCCGTTCACCAGAGGCCGCATGGCCGTCTCCCCGACGCGGCTCAGGCATGACCGATTGCCACTGCTGGGACGCCGGCCCCCACCGGAAGATCGGCCGCCACGCTAGCGGGATCGCCGGCCCGTGTCAAGCGCGCCAGGAGCGACGTCCAACGGCGGGCGGAGGGAGACCTGCCGAGGGGGGACGCGGGACCAAGGCGTGCCCGCCGAAAGCTCCGGCTCGACCGAGTTCAAGGCTTGTAGATTTCGGGCGTGCCTGGTGACAAACGGCGCACCTTGGGGTAGGTTGAAGCGGGACACCCGGGAGCGCCGCCATGACGGACCGCAAATACCGCCAGCAGGGATATCGGGAATCCGCACGTGAGGGCAAGGGAAAGCCCGAGGGACTGTCGGGGCCGAGAAAGCCGGCGACGGTTCCCAGTCGAACCGTCTCCCGCTGTGCGGACTGCGGGACGCTGCTCCCGCCGATGACCGACGTGTCCGGTCAGTGTCCCAAGTGTCGCGCAGAGCTGCATGCCTGCCAGCAGTGCATCCACTTCGCGCCGGGCCAACGGTTCGAGTGCACCCAGCCAATTCCGGAACGTATCCCCGACAAGCGCGGTCGCAACGCGTGCACGTTCTTCGCGCTGCGCGTCACGGTCGAGCGCGACGCGTCGTCGGCAGCAGGGACCACTGAGGACGCCCGGCGCGCGCTCCACAATCTCTTCAAGAACTAGCTTCCAAGACGAGGTGGCCGGGCCTGCGTCCGCGAATGGCGGAGGCGAGGGGACCGGGCTTAGCGAGCCGCTGCGGCGGCCTCTCAGTCGCGCAGAGCACTGTCCGAAGCTGGCTTCACGGAGCAGGAAGCCAGCAAATTGCGCAGGCGAGAAACGGGGATGCTTAGCGCGGTCGAGCCGGAGCCGCTGAGCAGGCAGGCCCGGCCACCCGGCCTTCGGCGTTCGTCAGCCGCGCCAATTCTTGGGGAGGCTCGACGTGCGGGCCCGCTTATGTCGCCGACGGGATATCCTCGACCCAGAGGAGCCGCCGCCCCTGTTCCTCCTTCATCAAGGCCGAGTAAAACTTTCGGTCCGCGGTCACCAGGCTGCCGTCCAGGGCTTCCGCCAGGGCAAGGTAGAGGCAATCGTAGAGGCTGCGTCGAGTCTGTAGGGCGAGCACGTAGGCCGGGTGCAAGAGGCGCTCGTCGGCGTGGCGCTGTAACGGCAGATGGCGCAGTTCTCTCAGGATGTAGTCGCCCTCGTCACGGGTGAGCTCGTCCCGGCGGATTTTCTTGGCCAGCACATTCCCGATTTCCAGCCAAAAGAAGGCCGGCACCGACAACCGAAGATCCGGCCCACGCAGTCGCCAGGCGGCCTCAGAGAATCGCTCAGGGATGAACCATTTGATCGCGACACTCGCATCGACCACGACCCGAGTCACCGGTCACGATCCTCACGGATCAGTTCGGCGCTGTCGCTGAACCGGCGGCCCGAGGCCTTCAGCCGCTTCTGAAAGCGTTCAATCCGCTTCCAGGCCGCCTCATAGTCCGGTGCGGCGTCTTCGAGAATCGCCTTGACCTCGGACTGCAAGGAGCGACCATGCTCCTTGGCCCTGCGCTTCAACCGCGCCACCACCTTGTCGTCGAGTTGCCGAACGAGAACTTGAGCCATCTCGATCTCCCCCCTGAGTTTGATAGCAGAATGCTATCACCAGCCTGAGCCGGCGTCAACCCATCGCGCAGGAAAGGCGCCGGGCATGCGGGGGCATTCGGCGGCCCGACGCATTCTCATTCTCCCTACTCCCGTTGCTTCTGGAACAGCGCCAGGACCGTCTGGATGGTGTCGGCCTCACTCGCGGGCTTGTCCGGCCGGTAGCGCTTCACGCGCGCGAAGCGCAGCGCGAGCCCAGCGGGGTAGCGGGGCGATTCCTGGATCTCGCTGAACGCGATCTCGACCACCAGCTCGGGCCGCACATAGACCGTATGGGCGTCCCGCTCTCGCTCCAGCGACAGGAGCTTGTCGGTCTGCCATTTGAGCAGCTCGTCGGTGAGGCCCTTGAACGTCTTCCCCAGCATGACGAACTGCCCATTCTCGGGATCGCGGGCGCCGAGGTGCAGGTTCGACAGCCACCCTTCTCGCCGGCCGTTGCCCCACTCCGCGGCCAGAATGACGAGATCGAGCGTTTTCGCCGCCTTGAGCTTGAGCCAGTGGGAGCCGCGCTGACCGGCCACGTAGGGGACGTCGAGCGCCTTGGCCATGAGGCCCTCGTGGCCCGCCTCGAAGGCACGCGCGAGGAACCGCTCCGCCTCGTCGGGGTCGCGCGTCACGATCCGCGGCATGACGGCAGCCGCCGGAAGCGTCCCGGTCAGCCGCTCCACCCGCTCCCGGTAGGGCCGCGCGAGCAACGGCCCTTCGCCTTCCAGGTAGAGACAGTCGAAGAAGAAGGATGCCAGCGGGATCTCCTGCCGGACCGCCTCCACGTCTTTGCTCCGGCCCAGCCGCCGCATCGTCACCTGGAAGGGCTGGGGGCGCCCGTCCGCCCGGAGCGCGATCGCTTCGCCCTCCAGAATCAGCTCGCGCGCGGGCAGGCCGCGCGCCCAGTCCACTACTTCCGGCAGGCGTTCCGTGACGTCCTGGAGCTGTCTGGTGAAGATCCGGACCTCGTCGCCCGCTCGGTGGAGCTGGATGCGTGCCCCGTCCAGCTTGAACTCGAAGGCCGCCTCACCGAGCCGCTCCAGCACCTCTCCGACGTCCTCCGCGCTGTTCGCCAACATCGGCGCGATCGGCGTCAGGAGCCGCGGGGCGAACCGGGCCAGGCCGGCCGCCCCTTCCAGCAATGCCGCCCGGGCGACTTCGCCCAGATTCCCCGAGAACATCATCGCCTGGCGCACGTCCGATGCGGGGAGGCTAGCGGCCTTAGCGATTGCGTCGAGCAGCAGCCCCTCGAGCGCACCCTGGCGCACCTCGCCGATCAGCAACTGGGCGAGGAATCGCCGCTCCTCCGTGTCGGCCCGGGCGAGGAGGCATCGCAGCATGCCGCACCGCCGCTCCTGCGAGCCGGGCCCTTGGTCCGCGGCGATCCGATCGAACGTCTCGTCCAGCTCCCCGAGCGTCAGCGGGTCCCCGTCCGGAGGGCCGTCCGGCATGGCGGCCTCGATCAGCCGCCACCCGACGCCGATCCGCCCCTGCCGGAGCCCCCCGGTGAGATAGAGGGCGGCCAGCTCGGTCTCCCGGCCCTCGGCCTGCCCTGAGCCGGGAGGACGGGTTCGCCGGAGCCCCTCCGCCAAGAGGGCCGTCTTTTCCGTCTTCTTGGTCGCCGCCCGGACCCGGGCGACCAGCTCGACGAGCTCCGCCAGTCGCATACCAGTATTATACGCAGCGGCGCCCGCCGCCGGACGGCGAACTCGAGACGCTTGACAGGACCGTTGGGGGTCGTCTAAAAGCCTACCAACCAGTTAGTATCTTGACGCGCCGTGCGACATCCCCAGAAAGATTCTCCTGCGAAAGAGAAGCTACTCGCGGCGGCCGAGCGGCTTATGCTGGCCAAGGGGTTCGTCGCCACCACTGTGGACGAGATCTGCGAGGCGGCGGGGCTCACCAAGGGCAGCTTCTTCCACTATTTCGCGAGCAAGGAGGACTTGGCCAGGGCGGCGCTGGATCGGTTCGTCGCGGCCAAGGCCACCTGGTTCCAGCACGCTCCCTTCGTCAAAAAGCGTGATCCGCTGCAGCGCGTGTACGGCTACGTGGACTCCATCATCGAGATGGCCAGGCAGCCGGGGGCCCCTTCCGGCTGCCTGCTGGGAAACTTCGCCCAGGAGCTGTCGGACACCCATCCGCAGATCCGAACGCAATGCGCCAACCATTTCGCCCAATGGACGGCAACGTTCAAGCGGGACCTCGACGAAGCGAAGGCAAAGTACGCGCCCGGGGCTTCCTTCGATACGCAGAGCCTGGCGGAGCACTTCATCACCGTGCTGGAGGGGGCCCTGATCCTCGCCAAGGCCAAGCAGAAGCGGGAACTGGTTGCGGACCACGTCCGGCATTTCAAGCGCTATGTGCAAAGCCTGTTCGAGGGCGCCCATGGACGAAGGCCGCGGGCGTCGCATTGGTATGGAGGACTGCCATGACGGAACGACGCCGGGCTCCAGTGAAGTCCACACCGACCGTACAGAAGCCGGCTACCGACGCAGTGGCCCTGCTCATCGGCACCCGCAAGGGCGCCTTCATCCTGCGGTCCGACCGGGCCCGCCAAATCTGGAAACTCTCAGAGCCGATCTTCCTCGGCCATATCGTCCACCACCTGGTCCTCGATCCGAGGGACGGACGTACGATGCTCATGGCCGCGCGCACCGGCCACCTGGGCCCCACCGTGTTTCGCTCGACCGACCTCGGGAAGACCTGGAAGGAAGCCCGGAAGCGCCGGCGTTTCCGAAGGCCCCTGAGGGACACCAGGGACGCGTCGTGGACCATGTCTTCTGGTTGACGCCGGGACACGCGAGCGGGCCGGGCACCTGGTATGCGGGCACCTCGCCGCAGGGGCTCTTCCAGTCCGACGACGGCGGCGTCACCTGGGAGCCATTCTCCCCCATCAACGACGATCCCCGATACCGCGAGTGGATGGGCACGGTGCAGGACGGGACACCGGACGGGCCGAAGCTGCACTCGATCATCGTGGACCCACGCGATCCCGGGCATCTGTACTTCGCCATGTCCGGCGGCGGCGTGCACGAGTCGGTGGATGGCGGGAAGACGTTCACGCCCCTCCTGGAGGGGCTCGAGGTGGTCGCAGGGTTCGACCCGGCCGTGCCGACCTTTCACGATCCCCATTGCGTCCGCCTCTGTCCTGGCAACCCGGACCGGCTGTACCAACAGAATCACTGCGGCATTTACCGGCTTGACCGGCCGTCGAGCCGCTGGCTGCGGATTGGGAAGGCCATGCCGAAAGCCATCGGCGACATCGGATTTCCCATGGTGGTCCACCCGCGCGATCCCGAGACCGCCTGGGTCTTTCCGATGGACGGCTCGACCGTGTGGCCGCGCGTGAGCCCTGGGGGGAAACCGGCCGCGTATGTCACCAGAAACGGCGGGAAGACCTGGACGCGGCTGGACAAGGGGTTCCCTCGCTCCCAGGCCTGGTGGACGGTGAAGCGCCAGGCCATGACGGCCGATACCCATGCGCCGGTCGGCCTCTATCTCGGGACGACCAGCGGGGAGGTGTGGGCGAGCCGCACCGCCGGCGCGCGCTGGACCTGCGTGGCCCGCCACCTGCCGGAAATCTATGCCGTGGAAGCGGCCAGCGTCACCCGATGACCGTGTTCATCCCCAGCCCGCTGCGCTCCTATACGGGCCAGCGGAGCCAGGTCGAGATCCAGGGCGCCACACTCGCGGAGGCCCTGTCGGCGCTCGACCGGCAGTTTCCGGGCCTCCGCTTTCGCATCGTCACGGAGCAAGACACGATTCGCGAGCACATCCGGATCTTCGTCAACGACCGGCAGACCCAGGACCTGACGACGCCGCTGCAGCCGCATGATCAGGTCCACATCGTCTGCGCGTTGAGCGGCGGCTAGCAGAATGGGGACGCCGGTGAAAGCCGACGGCTTTAAGGATTTTGTCCTGGACCAATTGATGAACGGGCTCCGCGGCGTGACCTGCCGAGCCATGTTCGGTGGGCACGGGCTGTATTGCGGCGAGGTCTTCTTCGGAATCCTCCACAAGGGCCGGCTCTATCTCAAGACCGACGACCGGAGCCGGGCCGACTACGTGCGGCACGGTATGAAGCCGTTCCGGCCGAATCCCCGTCAGACCCTCAGAACCTACTATGAAGTCCCGGTTGACATTCTCGATGATCAGGAGCAGCTTACGGCCTGGGCGGCGCGGGCCGTCCGCAGCCGCTCCCGAGCCGCCCGGTGACCGGCACCGGGCGGGATCACGACGCCCCCGGGAGCCGGCCCCGCGAAGGGGCCGTCGGCCATGCCTCGCGACCAGATTCGGATCCTCTGGACGATCGGCCACTCCACGCGCACGAGCGAGGACTTCCTCGCACTCCTGCAGGCGCACAGGATCAGGCGCCTCGTGGACGTCCGGACCACGCCCTATTCGCGGCGCACCCCCCAGTTCAACACCAACAGCCTTGCCCGGCTCTGTCGGAGGCGGGCATTGAATACCGGCACCTGGCCCAGCTCGGCGGGCGACGGCCGGCCCGGCCCGACTCGGTCAATCGCGGCTGGCGAAACGCCGGGTTCCGGGGGTATGCTGACTACATGCAGACCGCGCCGTTCGGGGAAGGGGTGGAGAGCTTGTTGCGGCTCGCCGAGGAGGTCCCGACGGCCATCCTGTGCGCGGAGGCGGTGCCCTGGCGCTGCCATCGGTCGTTGATCGCAGACGCGCTCGTGAGCCGCGGCTGGGCCGTGCGGCACATCCTGTCGCCGCAAGAGGCTCAGCCGCATCACCTGACCGCCTTCGCCCGGGTGGAAGATGGGCGGCTCGTCTATCCCGAGCCGCCCGAGGCGCGGAAGCCAGGCGAGCCGGACCCGGTGCCGCGCCTCTTCTAGCCAGCAAGCTCCGGCGCTCAGGAGGACCTCGTCATGACGAGGAGCAGCGCCGCCAGCGTCGCGCTCATCCTGCTCGTAGGTCTGGTCCCAAGCGGTTGCGCCAGCCTCTGGTCCTTCGAGCAGGCGAAGAAGGAGGCCGAGGCCGCGCGGCAGGCCTATGAGCAGGAGGCGCGGCGGTCCGAAGAACTGACCGTGCAGATCAGGAAGCTCAAGGAGGAACTGGACCTCTTGGAGCTCAAGCTGAAGGCCGCGCAGGCCGACGTCGAACGGCGGACCCGGGAGTACCAGGAAGTCCGCGAGGCGCTGGCACAGTTCAAGGGCTTCCTGGAGGGGCGGGGGCAGCCGGGCCCCGTCGGGCCGGCCGCGGCTCCGACTCAGCCCGCGAAGCCGGCGCAGGCGCCGCCTCCCGAGGAGACGAAGGCCCGCCTCCGCGACCTGCTACGGGAGCTGCAAACGATCCTGGAACGGTAACGAGGCCCCGGAGCCCGACCGGGCTGGGCGGCGGGTTACGGCTCGGTCGTGGTGCTCACCGGCGGCTTGTGAATCCCGACCTTCTCCATCCCCATAATGATATTGAGCTGATCGGGGGCGTGCTCGACCATTTCCTTCTGCACCTCGATCCGGCGCAGATCCACGAACTCGGCGGCGGACAGGCCCAGGTGCTCGCGGTAGGCCCGGTCGGCGATGCCGCGCTGGCGCTCGGCCTTCTCCCGGGCCTCTTCGGCCTCTCGGGCTTTCTCCATCGTGATGCGGCGCTGCTGCTGGATGATCGTCTGCGCCGTCTGGTCGAGCACGCCTTTCGGCGGCATGATGCTGCCGACGACGACGCGGATCACCTTGACAGGGATGCGGCTCGCCTCAATCAGCTTGGTCTGGACCTCCCGCTCGATCGCGGCTTCGAGCTTCGGCCGCGTCCCGGGATCGGTCGTCAGCTCGAACAGCTTGTACTTCTGGACCTCCTCCCGCACGAAGGTGCGGAAGGCTTCCTTGACGTTGTTGACGTACCAGTTGGGTCCGAATCGTTTGATCAGCTCGGGGGAGCGCCCCGGGATGACCTGCGTGATCAAGAAGGCGTTGAACGAGACCGGCGCATTCTCCGCCGAGATGATGTCGAAATGCTCCGAGTACTGGACCGGTCTGATGTCCACCGGGATCAGCTCGGTGGTGAGCGCGACCGTCACGCGGCCGGTCGTCACGGGCTCGGGGTCCACGCCGCCGTGCCCGAAGAAGAACGGTTTCTCCACCAGCACCCCTTCGTGCCCCGCGTCAATGGCCGGCATGATGCAGCCGGCCGGAAGCCAGGCGAGGGCCAGCAGCCCCCCCACCGCGACCAGCCGATCCAACAGGCCCCTCATGAGGTCATCCCTCCTTCCGCTGAGACGTAACGGCGCCCGGCTCACCGACGGGCTATTATCCCATAAATCACCCCGGGAGGACACCAGGCGTTCCCGGGACGCTCCCGGCGGCGCAGGGCCTTTCTCCCTGTCTTCTTCTACCCGAACCCGGCCACTCGTCTTGTGAGCTAGCTCACAGAGCGCGGGTGGCCAGGCGGTTAGGATACCCAGCAAGCTGCGCTCAAAGGGCTTCCACCAGGAGCCAGGGGATGTCTCGCTCGCCTTCGCACCCGGCGAACAGAGAGGAAGCGGGAGTCAGTTGGGTCGAACGGCTGACGCCCGTCCTCTTGCTGATGCTCATCGCCGGCGTCGGAGCGTATCTCTTTCTCCTGTGACGCAAGCCGGCTCGATCCGCTCACGGACCGGGACGGAGCAGCAGGGCCGCGGATGACGATGCGCCGGCAAGCGACCTGGTTGCGCCTGGCAAGCTGCCTCCTCGCGGCCGGGGGGCTCGCGTCTGCCTGGCTGGGTCTCGCCGGTCAGGCCGCCAGCGATTTCGACTTGTCCACGCACAGTGTCCCGCCGGATCAGATCGTCGCCGGCGGCCCCGGCAAGGACGGCATCCCGGCCATTCTCCGGCCGCGGTTCGTCCCGGCCTCCCGGGCGAGCTTTCTGGCGAGCGAAGATCGCGTCCTCGGACTCCTCGCCGCTACCGAGGCGAAAGCCTACCCGATCAAGATCCTCAACTGGCACGAGATCGTCAACGACACGATCGAAGGGCGGCCCGTGCTTGTCACCTACTGTCCGCTCTGCGGCTCGGGCATCGCCTTCGACCGCCGCGTGCAAGGCCGCACCCTCACGTTCGGCGTCTCAGGCCTTCTCTACCAGAGCGATCTGTTGATGTACGACCACCAGACGAACAGCCTCTGGTCCCAGCTCGCGATGCAAGCGGTGGCCGGCCCTCTGACCGGCGTGACCCTGACTGCCCTGTTCCTGGAGCACACAACCTGGGGCGAGTGGCGAGCCACCCACCCGGCGACCGTGGTGCTTTCGACCCAAATGGGCCACAGGCGAGACTACGACCGAGATCCCTACCTCGGCTACAGTCAGCGCGCCGACCTGATGTTCGCGACCACCCACCGCAATGACCGGTATCATCCCAAGGAATGGATCGTCGGAGTCGAGATCAACGGGACCGTCAAGGCCTACCCGTTTTCCGAACTCGCGCGGACCGGCCAGCCCGTCACAGACCAGGTCGCCGGGCGGACGCTCCGCATTCATTTCAACGCCCGCGCGCAGAGCGCTTCGGTGACCGACGCGGCGGGTGCGCCGATCCCGACGGTCACGGCCTTCTGGTTCGCCTGGTACGCCTTCCATCCGGACACGCAGGTCTATTCGGCGCCACGCTAGCGCTCAAGGCGCGCCGCCCGGCATGGGACTGCTCCTCCCGGCGACGCTTTCAGCCTACTTGGGACACAGGTCGGCGTGCCACCGAACAGCGCGGACTCTCAATTGCCTCCCCCTTGACCAAGCGTCGAGGCCGTGGTGTGCTGGAGCCTGGTGGGACATTCCGGGGCCCTGTCCCGAGCCCCACCCACATGGAGACCGACTATGGTCCCGATCACCCTGCGGGGAGGGAAATCCCGCTCGAGGAAAGGAACGTTGCTGGCGCTCGGCGGGCTGGTCGGCGCAACGGCGCTGGCGCTCGGCGGCGCCGCATGGTTCCAGTCGCGCTACGATCAGGCAACCACCCGGACGGTTCCGCTGACGGCCTTCAGCAACGAGGAATACCCGGAAGACCCCGAAGACCGGAGCCTCGCCTTCGGGAACTATCCGCACCGCAGCCTGAGCATCGAACAGACCGGCCCGACCCGGTTCCGGTTCGTCATCGAGCCCGCCTCGGCCCACGCGGCTCCGATCGAGCTGATCGAGGTGGACCTGGCCCACCTGGTGGCGTCTGTCCCTCCCTGGGTCAAGGCGGACCCGGGTCTCACCAAGGTGGGACTGATTGACCGGGAATGGAACCGCCAGCAGGTCAGCTTCCGGCGCGAATCCGGATTGGTGCGCGTCCACGTGGGCGGGGACGGGTTCGAAGCGGCGGCGCTCAGCCGCGTGGACCTTGCCCGTAACTGTTTGAATGCGGGATTGTGGGAGGTGCTGCTCTATGTGAACGAGGATAGCGGGGACCGGGTTTACGAGCACACCTGGTTCACGTTCCCGCTGGGGCTCTACAAGGCGCTGTTCGAGCAGGTGAACGGGCTGTCGTACTGGGACTACTGGTGGCCGCTCGAGCACTGGGTGGATCCCTCCGGCACGCTGATCCGGCTGGACCGACTCCGCACGGTCGAGCGCGAGTGGGTGGTGCCCGCTGTGCCCCGCTGGGAGGAGCGGCCGCTCGCGGACGGGGAGCAGCGGCTGAAGCGGAGGAACATCTTGAGCGCGCCGGTCCACCGCTATCGGGATTGGTACAACCAGCCGGTCCGGTTCGCCGGCTTCGTCCCGCCGGGCCGGTACTCCCTCTTGTATATGGAGGGCTAATTGATGAATCCTCGTCGTCGGATGCATGCGG
>CAZTUO010000035.1:13332-16220 GCA_964616355.1 uncultured Nitrospira sp. | reverse complement strand
GATCCGCTGAATGTCCTGCTGATTCTCGAGCCGGTGCCTGGACAGGGCCTGCCGAGCGGAGAGGCGCTCGAGGTGGACGAGGCGGCGCTCGAGACCTGGCGGGGCCAGGTGACGCGGCGGGAGGTGCGGGCGCTGGTCCTCGCTGCTCTTGGCGCCGGGTCCGGTTGGGTGGTCTGGGACGTCGGAGCCGGCTCAGGAGCGGTTTCGATCGAGCTGGCGCGCCGGCAGCCGGGCGCGCAAATCTTCGCGGTCGAGCGGGACCCCGAGCAGCTCCGCCGTCTCCGGACCAACCTGGCGCGGCACCGCGCCGGCTCAGTCACGGTGGTGGCGGGCGAGGCGCCGGATGTCCTCTCCCGGCTGCCGGACCCGCAGGCCGTCTTCATCGGGGGGACCGGCGGGAAACTCACGGCCGTGCTCGCCCACTGCTGGAGCCGGCTCGCGCCGGAAGGCCGGCTGGTCGCGACCCTGGTCGTCCTGGACCACCTGGGCGAGTTCCTGGCCTGGTGCGCGACCGCGGGCGCGACGCCGGAGGTACTCCAGGTCCAGCTTGCGCGGGGCGTGCCGATCGCCGGCTCGCTGCGGCTCGAGGCGGTGAACCCGGTCTATCTCGTCGCGGCTCGCCGCAGGGGCGGGCCCGGCGGCAGACCGGAGGAGGCTGCTGGTGCAGGGGCATAGGCCGGGGCGGCTGTACGGAGTGGGCGTGGGACCCGGCGATCCGGACCTGATCACGCTCAAAGCGGTCCGGGTGCTGCGCCGGGTCCCAGTCGTGCTGGTCCCGCACAGCACCAACCGGCCGAGCGTGGCGCTCGGGATCGTGCGCCGGTGGATCCGTCCCCGGCAGGAGGTGATCCTCCAGCCCTATCCCATGCGTGGGGCGGAGGAAGCGCTCGCGTTGGCGAGAGCGGCGGCGGCGGACCAGGCCGTGGCGCGGCTGGCGGCCGGGACGGACCTCGCCTTCGTCACAGAGGGGGATCCGTTGCTGTTCAGCACGTTCATCGACCTCCTGGACCGGACGCGCTACACCCTGCCGGACCTGTCCATCGAGGTGATCCCGGCGGTCTCGTCCGTCACGGCCTGCGCGGCGGCGGCAGGCATCCCGCTCGCGCGCCGGACGGAGCGGCTCGCGGTCCTTTCGGCGACAGACGGGCTGGACGATCTCGAGGTGGTGCTCGACCGGTTCGACACGGTCGTGCTGCTCAAGGTGCGGAGCGCCTACGCCCCGCTCGTCGCGCGGCTGGACCGGCTCGGCCTGACGGAGGCGGCGGTGCTCGTGGAGGACTGCGGCCGGCCGGACCAGCGGATCACCCGGGACCTGCGGTCCCGGGTCGGCCAGCCGCTGTCCTATTTCGCAACGGTCCTCTTGTGTCGCGCGCGCGCCGTTCGGCGGGCGTCCTGCGCGAGCACGCAAGGCAGCTCGTGATCAAATCCGTGGGCAAGCAGACCGTGGTCTCCTTCATCGGCGCGGGGCCGGGGGCGCCGGACCTGATCACGGTCCGGGGCCGGCGACGGCTGGCCCGCGCCGACGTGGTGCTGTACGCGGACTCGCTGGTGCACCCGGGCATCCTGCGCTATGCGAAGGCGGGGGCCGAGGTCCGGGGCACCGCCTCGATGACCCTGGAGGAGATCACGGCTCTGATGGTCGCCGCGGCCCGGGCGGGCAAGCGTGTCGTCCGGGTGCACAGCGGCGACCCGTCGCTGTACGGGGCGATCCATGAGCAGATGGGACGTCTGGCCGCGGCGGGGGTCGCCTATGAGCTCATACCGGGCGTCAGCGCCGTCTCCGCCGCCGCGGCGTCGCTCGGCGTCGAGCTGACGAGGCCGGGGCTCGCCCAGACCGTCATTCTCACCCGCGCCGGGGGCCGGACAGGCATGCCGCCAGGGGAAGCCCTGGAGGATCTGGCGCGACATCGGGCCACGCTCGTGCTCTATCTCAGCACCGCGCACCTCGCCACGGTCGTCCGGGACCTGCGCGCCGGAGGCTATCCGGAGAGCACGCCGGTCGTGGTCGTCTACCGGGCGAGCTGGGAGGACGAACGGATCCTCCGCGGAACCCTGGCCACGATCGCCGGCCAGGTCCGGGCCGCGAAGCTGACGCGCCAGGCCCTGATCCTGGTCGGCCGCGTCTTCGGTGCCGACAGCCGGGCCGAGGCCCGCTCCCGGCTCTACGATCCGTCATTTTCGCACCTGTACCGGCGCGGGGCCCGGGCGAAGGGAGGGGGATAGGCCGATGGCCTTTCGTCGGCTGCCGAGTTCGATCGAGGCGGAGAGCCTCGCCCTCATCCGGACCGAGATTGGGGCCCACGGGTTTGCTCCGGACGAGTTCGAGATCGTTACGCGCATGGTGCAGGCGTCGGCGGACCTGGAGTTTGCGCGGACGACGGAGTTCCGCCGGGGGGCCGTACAGGCCGGCCTCCAGGCGCTCCGCCAGGGGCGGCCGCTCGTCGTGGATGTGCAGATGGTGGCCGCGGGATTGCGGCAGGACCTGCTTGCGCGGCTGGGGGTCGGGGTCCGGTGCGTGATCCGGGACGAAGCGGTGCGGCGCCAGGCGGTCGAGGCGGGCACGACCCGGGCGGCCGTCGCCATCGAGCAGGTAGCCGTGGAGCATCCGGACGCGGTCGTCGTGATCGGCAACGCGCCGACCGCGTTGCTCCGGGTGGTCGAGCTGATCCGCGAGGGGCGGATCCGGCCGCCGCTCGTGATCGGGATGCCGGTCGGGTTCGTCCTGGCCGCCGAGGCGAAGGAACGCTTGCGCGAGACGGACATCCCGACGATCCTGTGCCGGGGGCGGAAGGGCGGGAGCGCCGTGGCCGTCGCGGCCGTCAATCAGTTGCTCACGCTCGCGACCCGGGACGTTCCCCGGACCCCGCAGCCCGGTCCCCGAGAGGGAG
>CAZTUO010000035.1:0-13299 GCA_964616355.1 uncultured Nitrospira sp. | reverse complement strand
AGCCCGACAAGCCCGTCGCCTGGGACCAGGTCGCGATCGTCGCGGTGACCCGCCGCGGCGCCGAGCAGGGACGGCGGCTCCTGGCCGCGGCGCCGGGGGCGTCGCTCTATATCCCGGAACGGTTTGCCGCAGCGGCCGAGGCTCCCATGGTCTGCGCCTACCGGGAGCCCATCGGGTCGCTCCTGGCCAGGCTGTTCGCCGCCGGGCGCTTCCTGATCGCCTTTGCGGCCACGGGCGTGGTCGTGCGGGCGCTCGCCCCAGTGCTGCGCGGGAAACAGGAGGATCCCGGCGTCCTCGTCGTGGATGACGAAGCCCGGCACGTGATCAGCCTCCTCGGCGGCCATCGCGGCGGCGCCAACGTTATGGCCCAGGCCGTCGCCGCGGTCCTCGGCGCGGCGCCCGTCCTGACCACGGCGTCGGAGAGCCAGGGGCTGCCCGCGTTGGATCTGGTGGGACAGGAGTTCGGGTGGCGATTGGAGGAGGACGAAGGACTCACCGCCGCTCTGGCGGCGCTGGTCAACGGCGAGCCGCTGCTGATCTGTCAGGAAGCCGGCGAGCTGGCCTGGCGCCAGGAGCCGCTGCCCGCCCACGTCATGCTCGTGAGCGATCTGGCCGCGGCAGGGACCGGTCCTTACGCCGCCGCGGTTCTGATCTCGGACCGGGCTCTCCCGGCGATCCTCGATGGGTGGCCTGCCCGCCCACGCCCCCCGCTGGTCCTGTACCGGCCGCGGACGCTGGCGCTCGGCATCGGGTGTGAACGGGGGGTGACCGCAGAAGAGATCGAGGACGCCGTGCGCGCCTGTCTGGCCCGGAACGGGCTAGCGTTCGGGAGCCTCCGCGTCGCGGCGAGCCTCGCGCACAAACGGGATGAGACCGGGCTGCTGACCTTCGCCGAGCGGCACGCGCTGCCGCTGCGCTGGTACGGTGCCGAGGCATTACGGAGGGCGGGCGGGCCGACGCCTTCCTCCGTCGTCGAGCAGCATGTCGGGACGCCCGGGGTGGCCGAGCCCGCCGCCCTCCTGGCCAGCGGCCAGGGCCCCCTCGTCGCGCCCAAGTACCGGCAGGGCCGAGTGACTGTGGCGGTGGCGCGTAGCACGCACTGGCCGCCGTTGCCAGGACGGATCTTCCTCGTCGGGTTGGGGCCGGGCGACCGGGCGGATCTGACGCCGCGTGCGCGGGCGGCGCTGGCCCAGGCGGACACGGTCCTCGGCTACCGGCGCTACATCGAGCAGATTCGCGACCTGCTGGTCGGCAAGGAGGTGATCCCCGGCGAGCTGACGAAGGAGCGGGAGCGGGCGGAGGAGACTGTCCGGCTCGCCACGGCCGGCAGGACCGTCGCGCTGGTCTCGAGCGGCGACATCGGAATCTACGGGATGGCCGGCTTGGTGTTTGAAGTCCTCGCGGAGCAGGGCTGGGCGCCAGCCTCCGGGGTCGCGGTGGTGGTCGTCCCAGGGGTCACCGCGCTTTCGGCCTGCGCGGCCTTGCTCGGGGCCCCCGTCATGCACGATTTCGCGGCGATCAGCTTGAGCGACCGGCTCACGCCCTGGCCGCAGATCGCCCGGCGGCTCGAGGCGGTGGCTCAGAGCGACTTCGTCATCGCCCTCTATAATCCCAAGAGCGCAAGCCGCAGCCAACCGTTCCGCGAGGCCTGCCGGATTCTGTTGGAGCACCGGCCCCCGGCGACCCCAGTCGGCGTCGTCGCGCGCGCTGGCCGGCCGGGCTGCCGGACCCTGGTCACGACGCTGGCGGACCTGCCCACCTGCGAGGTGGACATGGAGACGACGATTCTCGTCGGGAGCCGCGCGACCCGAGTCCTGGGAGGCCGGCTCGTCACGTCGCGCGGCTATCCCGCCGCCGCGCGACGCGGCGAGGAGTTCCGCGATCGAGCCAGCGAGCAGGTTGGCGGGAGGGCCAGCGTGACCGAAGGAGATCGGTAACCATGGCGCAGGCTAAGGCCCTCATGATCCAGGGGACCGGCTCGCACGTGGGCAAGAGCCTGCTCGCGGCGGCCTTCTGCCGCATCCTGTCGAACCAGGGCCTGCGGGTCGCCCCGTTCAAGGCCCAGAACATGTCCCTCAACGCCTTCGTGACAGCTGACGGGGTCGAGGTCAGCCGGGCCCAGGCGCTCCAGGCCGAGGCGGCGCGGATGCCGGTGCAGGCCGAGATGAACCCGGTGCTGCTCAAGCCGACCTCCGAAACGGGCGCGCAGGTGATCGTGTTGGGCCGGGCCGTCGGCACCATGCCCGCGAAGGCCTATCACCAGTACAAGGAGGAGCTGTGGCCGGTCGTGGCGGCGGCCTACCGGCGGCTCGCGGCGCAGGTGGACGTGGTCGTGATCGAGGGGGCGGGGAGCCCAGCCGAGATCAACCTCAAGGCGCACGACATCGTGAACATGAGGGTCGCCGCGCTGGCGGGGGCGCCGGTCCTGCTCGTGGGCGACATTGACCGGGGCGGCGTCTTCGCCGCCCTGCTGGGCACCCTGGAATGGCTCGAACCCGAGGAGCGGCGACGAGTGGTGGGCTTCCTGATCAACAAGTTTCGGGGCGACGGCTCCCTGCTGGGGCCTGGGCTGGAGGCCCTCGCACGCCGCACGGGCCTGCCGGTCCTCGGGGTCATCCCCTACATGCCGGATCTGCGCCTGGACGAAGAGGATAGTGTCGCGTTGGACGATCGATGCCGGCCGAACAGCGGGGAATCCGGCCGGCTCGCCATCGGCGTGCCGCGCGTGCCACGCCTGTCCAACTTCACCGACCTGGACCCGCTCGAGGCGGAGCCGGCGGTCGCGGTCCGGTTTGTCACGGCCCCCGACGAGCTGGCGGCCTGTCGGGTGGCCATCCTGCCCGGCAGCAAGAACACGATCGAGGACCTGGCGTGGCTGCGGCAGCGCGGCCTCGATCGGGCGATCCGGCGCCTCGCCGGGGAGGGCGGCTGGGTGATCGGCATCTGCGGCGGCTATCAGATGTTGGGCCGACGCATCCACGACCCCTACGGCGTGGAGACGGAGCAGGGACAGGCAGAGGGGCTCGGGCTCCTGCCGGTGGACACGGTGCTGGAGCGGGTCAAGCAGACCAGGCCGATCCGATGTGAGCCGGCCGGGCCCTGGGTCTGTGCGAGCCACGCCGACCAACTCGGCGAGCTCAGCGGCTATGAGATCCATCTGGGCCGGACGACGCGGGCGTCGGACTGTGCGCCGGCGTTCCTCGTACGTGCGCGCTCCGGCACGGTCGCCGGGTCCGCAAGCACAGAGGACGGGGCACGCAGCCCGGACGGCCGGGTCTGGGGAACCTACGCGCACGGCCTCTTCGAGAACGACCGGTTCCGGCAGTGTCTCCTCAGCCGCTGGCTGGACCGGCCCTGTCCCGACGAGCCGGGGCGGTCCTATGCGGTGAGGCGGGACCAGGGGTTGCAGAAGCTGGCCGAGGTGGTAGCCGGGGCCGTGGACCTGCGGGCGGTAGCCCGGCTCCTCGGCCTGTGAAGGGTGCACCGGACCAGCAAGAGATGAAGCGGCGATGAAAGTCGGGAACGGACGGTTTTCCGCGGACGAGCGCGCGGCGGTCTATCGGGCGATCTTCGAACGCCGGGACGTGCGGCGGAATTTCCTCCCCACGCCCATCTCCCCCGACGTGCTCGACCGTCTCCTGCGCGCGGCCCACCATGCCGGCTCGGTCGGCTTCATGCAGCCGTGGAACTTCCTCGTCGTTCGGGACGCGGCGACGAAGCGCGCGGTCAAGGGGGAGTTTCTCAAGGCCAACGAGGCGGCGGCGCGGCGCTATCGCGGCGAGCGGGCGCGGCTCTACCGGAGCCTGACGCTCGAAGGGATCGAGGAAGCGCCGGTCAACCTGTGTGTCACCTGCACGAGGCAGCGGGGCGGCCCGCACGTGCTCGGCCGCGCCACGGTCCCCGAGACCGACCTCTACAGCACCTGCTGCGCGATCCAGAACCTCTGGCTCGCCGCCCGGGCCGAGGGGATCGGGGTCGGCTGGGTCAGCATTCTGGACTACGAGGCGCTCAAGCGGCTCCTGGGCATTCCCCGCCCCGTCAAGGTCGTCGCCTATCTCTGCCTGGGTTATGTCGCGGCGTTCGACGCGCGGCCAGACCTAGAGCAGGCCGGCTGGCGGGCCAGGCTGCCGGTCGAAGCGCTGACCTTCTACGAGCGATGGGGGCAGCGGCAAGCCGACGACGGTCGCCCGGCGAGCCAAGGCAATGGACGACGGTCGCCCGCGAGGCGCTGACGGGAACAGCATGACTGACAGGCCCGGCCCAGAGATCCTCATTCTCACGACGGCGGATACGGACATCCTCGCGCTGGATCGCGCCGTGCGGGGCCTCCCCGAGGGATTTCCGAAGGTGCGGGCGCGGAACCTGGTGGAGCTGCAGCAAGGGGGAGGGTTCGGCCGGGCGCTGGATGGCCTGTTGGGCCCAGCCCGGATCGTCGTCGCGCGGGTCCTCGGCGGCCGCGCCTATTTTCACGACGAGCTGGACCTGCTCGCGCAGCGCTGCCGCGGAGAGGGCCGGCTGTTGCTGGCTCTGCCGGGGGACCGGGAGCTGGATCCCGACCTCACGAGGCTCAGCACGGTGCCGCTTGCGGTCCTGGCCCGGGCCGCGGCCTACCTCGCGCACGGCGGGGTGGACAACCTGGCGCACTGCCTCCGGTTCCTCGCGGACGCGCTGCTCGGGACCCGCTGCGGCGCCGCGCCGCCCGCGGCGGTCCCGGACTGCGGGCTCTACGCGTCGCCCGGTCCGCCGGTGGCCGCGCCCGTCGCGCGGATCGGGATCCTGTTCTATCGCGCGCACTGGATGGCCGGGAACCTCGAGCCGGTGGAGGCGCTGGTGCAGGCGATCCGAGCGCGCGGGGCAGAGGCGGTCGCCGTCTTCTGCCCTTCGCTCAAGGAGACCGACGAGACCGGCATGCCGCTGGCGATCCGCGAGCATTTCCTCGATCGCGACGGCCGTCCCGCGGTGGACGCGGTGATCTCCACCCTGGCCTTCACGATGGCGCAGCTCGACGACCGGGCGGCCAGTGCCTTTGCCCGCCTCGACGTGCCGGTGATCCAGGCGACCTTCAGCACCGGCTCGGTGGAGGACTGGCGGGTCTCCAGCCACGGACTCTCGCCGCGGGACCTCGCGATGAGCGTGGCGCTGCCCGAGTTCGATGGCCGGATCATCTCCGCCGCGGTGTCCTTCAAGGAACGCGCGGCGCGGAGCGAGGCGCTGGACGTGTCCCTGCACCGGTACCGGTCTGTGCCGGATCGGGTGGAGCAAGTCGCCGCGCTCGCGCTCAACTGGGCCCGGCTGCGGCGCCTGCCGAACCACGAGAAGCGGGTCGCCGTCCTGTTTGGGAACTACCCGTCCAAGACTGCCCGGATCGGCAACGGGGTCGGCCTGGACACCCCGGCGAGCGTGCTCGCGATTCTCCGGCGGCTGGCGGCGGAGGGGTACGACGTAGGCGCCCTACCAGAGAGCGGCGACGCCTTGATGCACGCGCTGATTGACCGGTGCACGCAGGACGAGGAGTTCGTCACGGCGGCCCAGCTCGAGGCCGCGGTCGGGACCCTGGCGGACGAGCGCTACCGCCGCCGGTTCGCGACGCTGCCGGCTTCCGTGCAGGCGGGGCTCGTGGCCCGCTGGGGCGAGCCGCCGGGCCGGCACCTGCACAACGGGCGGGGGCTGGCCATCCCGGGCCTCCTCTTCGGCAAGGTCTTCGTCGGCATCCAGCCGGCGCGCGGCTACGGGCAGGATTCTGCGGCGATCTACCACAGCCCGGACTTGCCGCCCACGCATTTCTACCTGGGCTACTACCAGTGGATCCGCGAGGTGTTCGGGGCAGACGCGGTGATCCACGTCGGCAAGCACGGCAACCTGGAGTGGCTGCCGGGCAAGAGCCTGGCGCTCAGCGCCTCCTGCTATCCGGAGCTCGCGCTGGGCCCGCTGCCGAACCTCTACCCCTACATCATCAACAATCCCGGCGAGGGGACCCAGGCCAAACGGCGCGCCCACGCGGTCATCGTGGACCACCTGATCCCGCCGATGACCCGGGCGGAGACCTACGGGGATCTGCTGAAGCTCGAGCAATTGATGGACGAGTACTACCAGGTCAGCGCACTCAATCCCGAGAAGCGCCCGATCGTGGTCCGGCGGATCCTCGAGCTGGTGCGGCGCAGCGAGATCTACCGCGATCTGAACTACGCGGCGGCGCCCGAAGAGGGGGAGCTGGACCGGTTCCTCACCGACATGGACGGCTACCTCTGCCAGATCAAGGAGTCCCAGATCCGGGGCGGGCTCCACGTCCTCGGCCGGCTCCCCTCCGGGGAGGCGCTGCACCACCTCCTGGTCGCCCTCGTCCGCCTGGATCAGGGCGACGTGCCCGGCCTGCTCCGGGCGTTGGCGGAGGACCTCGGGCTGGACTACCGGACCCTGTTCACGGAGCCAGCCCGGCCCGCGCCGGAGGCGATCCCGCCCTGTCTGCAGGGGCTGGGGAGCGGTCCCTGCCGATCGCAGGGAGACCTGCTGGAGCGGTTGGAGCAGCTCGCCCTCCGGCTGGTGGCGGGGCTGGAAGCGCGAGGCTTTGCGCCGGAGGCGGGCGGGGTGCTGGCCCGCGCCTGGCTGCCGGGCGAGGCCCCAAGGACCGCGCGGGCGCTCACGTTCCTCGCCGCCGAGGTCTGGCCGCGGCTCGCGCGGGTGGACGATGAGCTGGCGCACCTGCTCCGCGGGCTCGAGGGGCGGTTCGTGCCGGCCGGCCCGAGCGGCGCGCCGACGCGCGGGATGGCGACGATCCTGCCGACGGGGCGAAACTTCTACTCGGTGGACATCCGGACGATTCCCAGCGAGAGCGCCTGGGAGGTCGGGCAGCAGGCTGCCCAGGCCCTGCTGGAGCGGCATCGGCGGGAGACCGGGGCCTATCCGAGGTCGGTCGGCATCGTCGTCTGGGGGACCTCGAACATGCGCACCGGCGGCGATGACATCGCCGAGGTCCTGGCCCTGCTGGGCGTCCGGCCTCGGTGGCAGGGGGAGAACCGGCGGGTGGTGAGCGTGGAAGTGATCCCGCTGGCTGAGCTGGGTCGGCCGCGCGTGGACGTGACGGTGCGGATCAGCGGCTTCTTCCGGGACGCCTTCCCGAACGTGATCCGGCTGCTGGACGAGGCGTTCCGGGCGGTGGCGGCGCTGCCGGAAGCGCCCGACGAGAACTACGTGCGGGCCCACGTGCTCGAGACCGAGCAAAGGCTCGCGGAGCGGGAGCCGGCCCTGCCGGCCGCGGAGCGGGCGCGCCGGGCTCGGTACAGGATCTTCGGCAGCAAGCCCGGCGCCTACGGCGCGGGGCTTCTCCCGCTGATCGACGAGCGGAACTGGAAGACCGACGAGGACCTGGCACGCGTCTACATCATCTGGGGCGGCTACGCCTTCACGGCGGAGGCGGAAGGGGTCGAGGCCTTCACCCTGTTCGAGGACCGGCTGGCCGCGATCAGCGTCGCGGTCCAGAACCAGGACAACCGCGAGCACGATCTCTTTGACAGCGACGACTATTTCCAGTATCAGGGCGGCATGATCGCGGCCGTGCGGGCCCTCACGGGCCGCAATCCGGCGGCCTACCACGGCGACACCTCCCGGCCGGACCTGGTGAGGGTCCGGGACCTCCGGGAGGAATGTGCCCGGGTCTTCCGCTCGCGGGTGGTCAACCCCAAGTGGATCCGCGCGATGATGCAGCACGGCTACAAGGGGGCCTTCGAGATGGCGGCCACGGTGGACTACCTGTTCGGCTATGACGCGACGGCCCACGTGATCCCGGACTGGATGTACACCGAGCTGGCCAAGACCTATTTGCTCGATCCGGAGGTCCAGCGGTTCCTCGCGGAGAGCAATCCCTGGGCCCTGCGGGGGATGACCGAGCGCCTGCTGGAGGCGGCGGATCGCGAGCTGTGGGAATCCCCGCCGGAAGGCCTGCTCGAGGCGCTCCGGGACCTGTACCTGGACCTTGAGGGGGAGCTGGAAGGCCGGGCGGAGCCGGGGGCCAGCCGGGAACCGCGGGCTCGCGACGCCGCGCCGGAGGGCGGAAAGGAGGGGAGTTGATGCGGGACCTGCCGGTCTTTCCCTTTTCAGCGGTGGTCGGGCAAGAGCGGATGAAGCGCGCGCTGCTCGCGGCCGCGATTAACCCGCGGATCGGCGGGGTGCTGATTATGGGCCAACGGGGCTCGGCCAAGTCCACCGCGGCCCGCGCGCTCGCGAATCTGCTGCCCCCCGTCAGTGTGCCGGCCGGCTGCCCGCTCGTCTGCGATCCCGATGTGCCCGAGGGCTGGTGCCCGACCTGCGTCGCCCGAGGGACCCAGGGGGCGACCCTGGATCTGGAAGGGGCGCTCACCCAGGGGCAGAAACGGTGGGAGCCGGGCCTGCTCGCCCGGGCCCATCGCGGCCTCCTGTACATCGACGAGGTCAACCTGCTGCCCGACCACCTGGTGGACCTGCTGCTGGATGTGGCGGCCTCGGGCATCAACACGGTGGAGCGCGAGGGCATCTCGCTCTCCCATCCGGCCCGGTTCATCCTGATCGGGACGATGAATCCAGACGAGGGAGACCTGCGGCCGCAGTTACTCGATCGGTTCGGGCTCTGCGTCGAGGCGGAGACACTGCGGGACCCGGAGCAGCGGGCGGAGGTGGTGGCGCGGACGCTTGCGTTTGAGACCGACCCTGCCAAGTTCCTCGACCGGTGGGAAGAGGAGGAGCGGCCCCTGCGGCAGCGGCTCGCCGCGGCCCGGAGCCGGTTGCCCCGGGTGCGGCTGCCCGAGGGCTTTCCGCGGCGGATCGCGGAGCTCTGCGCGCAGGCCCAGGTCGAAGGGCTGCGCGCGGACATTATCATCCAGAAGACGGCGCTCGCGCTCGCGGCCTGGGAGGGGCGCGAGCTGGTGACGGAAGCCGACGTGGAGGAGGCGGCGCAGATGGCCCTGCCGCACCGCCGCAAGCCGGCGCCCCCGCCGCCCGAGCCGCCGCGGGCTTCGCCGGATTCCCCGGGCTTGCACAGACAGCCCCCACCGGCAGGCGAAGCCCGCCGCCAGGAGGGCGGCGGGCCCTCGACCGGTCGTGTCCAGAGCGAGGCTCCTCCACAGCCCACGCCGGTGGGGGAGATACGACCGGTCCTCCTTGCCCGGCTCGCGGCACTGCGGGCCGCCCGGGCGTCCTGGGGGCGGAACCGCGACCGTCGCGCGGTTCCTGTCTCCTATGGGCCGGTCATCGATGCGAATCTCCCGACCGAGCATCCGGTCCGCACCTTGGCCGTGGCTGCGACGCTCCGGGCGGCGGCGGCCCGCTTGGCGACCGCAGGCCGGCCCCCTGGGGAGCCAAGGGTCCGGATCAAGCCAGAGGACTTCCGGATTCCCCTCCGGCTGGCCCTGCGCGAGCGGTTCTACTTCTTCGTCGTGGACGCGGGCGGTTCGATGGCCGCCCAGCGGCGCCTGGAGCTGACCAAGG
This sequence comes from uncultured Nitrospira sp., assembly GCA_964616355.1. Taxonomy (GTDB): domain Bacteria; phylum Nitrospirota; class Nitrospiria; order Nitrospirales; family Nitrospiraceae; genus CAZTUO01. Next base: position 3,843 of record CAZTUO010000035.1, on the reverse strand, counting down.
GATTGCTGCTGGGGCTGCTGGAGACGGCCTATCGCAAGCGGGACCGGGTGGCCTTGCTGACCTTCGCCGGCACGCGCCCGCGGTGGGTGCTCCCGCCGACGCGGAGCGTGCGGCGCGCGCAGCGGCTGCTGCGCGACCTGCCGGCGGGCGGGCGCACGCCGATGGCGGAGGCGCTGCGGGAGGCGAGACAGGCGGCGGAACGCCGGGCCCGCATCACCCACGAGCTGCAACAGGCGATCGTGGTGGTCTCGGACGGGCGGAGCAACGTGGGCCTGGACGGGGTGCCTCCGCTCGACGCGGTCGCCGCCGAGTTCGCGCGGCTGGCCAGGCTGGGCCTGCCGGTGATCCTGCTGGATGCGGAGGAGGGCCCGGTGCGGCTGGGCCTGATGGCCGGCTGGGCGCGACGGTACGGGTTCGTGTGCGCGAGGCTCGCGGAGCTGCAGGGGGCTGCGGGGGCCAGGCGCATCCGGATCGAGGCGGTCCGCCCGGACAGCAGGCGGGCGGCGGGCTCGTGAGCCTTCAAGGAACCTGGCTGGTACGGCGACGGCCTCCGTGCGAGGGCGCTGAGCAGCGATCGGCCGCCTGAATCGATTAGGGAGGAGAGGGACGTCGTGGACGAGCAGGAGCACCGGAGCCAGAAGCAGCGGGTCAAGGAGTCGGTGGAGCGCCGGAAGGCCGCGGCCCAGCAGGAGAAGGGGCTCCTGATCGTGCACACGGGGGCGGGCAAGGGGAAGACCAGCGCGGCGATAGGCATGGTGCTCCGCTGCGTCGGCCACGGGATGAAGGTCGCGGTGATCCAGTTCGTCAAAGGGGCCATCGAGACCGGCGAAGCCCAGGCGCTCGCCGCCTTTCCAGACCTCGTGACATTCCACCGGTTGGGCGAGGGGTTTACCTGGGAGACGCAGGACCGGGCGCGCGACATCGAGACCGCGCGGCGCGCCTGGGAGGTGGCTTGCCAGTATCTCAAGGATCCGACCTACCGGATGGTCGTCCTCGACGAGCTGAACATCGTGTTGCGATACGACTACTTGCCCCTGGCCGAGGTCCTTGCGGTGCTCCAGGCTAAGCCCCCCCTGCAGCATGTGGTGGTCACCGGCCGGAGCGCCAAGCCGGAGTTGGTGGACGCCGCCGACCTCGTGACGGAGATGGGCATGGTCAAGCATCCCTTTCGCAAGGGCATCAAGGCCCAGCCGGGGGTGGAGTTCTGATGGAGAAGCGCTGCGCGCGCTGCGGCCGGGGCTTCGACTGCGGCGCGGGAGCCTGCTGGTGTCGAGACGTGGTCCTGACGCCGGCCCAACTGGCCCACATCAAGGCGCGGTTTCAGAGCTGCCTCTGCCCGGCCTGTCTCTCGGACCCGCAGGTCGTGGGTGCCCCGGGGACGGCCTGACCGGCCGGCAAGGAGAAGCACGATGCGCATTACCAAGGTCTATACTCGGACGGGAGACGCGGGGCAGACGCGGCTGGCCGGCGGGCAACAGGTCTGGAAGGACAGCCTGCGCGTGGAGGCCTACGGCACGATTGACGAGGTCAACGCGACGATCGGCGTGGTGCGGGCGTTCAACGGGGAGGCAGCCGCCTCGCGCCCCCAGGCCGCGCGGCTGGAGGAGGAGCTGCGCTGGATCCAGAACAAGCTGTTCGACGTCGGTGGCATCCTGGCCACCGCGCCCGGTCAGGCGCTCAAGCACATGCCGCAGGTCACGGAGGAGCACGTGACCAGGCTGGAGCAGCTCATGGACCGGTGCGAGGAGGACTTGGCGCCCCTGGAGGAGTTCATCCTGCCCGGCGGCGGGAAGGTCTCCGCGCTCCTGCACCAGGCGCGGACGGTCTGCCGGCGAGCCGAGCGGCTCTGCGTCAAGCTGTCCCGTGAGGAGCCGGTGGAGCCCGTGGTGATCAAGTTCATCAATCGGCTGAGCGACGCTCTGTTTGTCCTCGCCCGCTGGGTGGCCAAGACCCAGGGCGAGCCGGAGTTTCTCTGGCAGCGGGACCGCACGACGTGACGCGGGCGAAGAACCAGCCGGACGCCCCTGGTGGCCCGCGCTCGGCCTCCCGCGCCCCGCGTCCCGCGTCGCGGGGCCGGCTGATCCTGGTCGTCGGCGGCGCCGCCTCGGGGAAGAGCGCGATGGCCCTCCGCCTGGCGATGAAAGGCGTGCCGCCCGGGTGCGCGCGCGCCTTCGTGGCGACCGGGGAACCGCTCGACGCCGAGATGGCGGAGCGGATCCGGCGGCACCAGGCCCAACGGGATGCGGGTTGGCAGACCGTGGAGGTCCCGGTTGATCTCACGGCCTGGTTCGACAAGCACGGCGGGGCCTATCGCGTGATCCTGCTCGATTGCCTGACGCTGTGGCTCAGTAACCTGCGCGAGCGCGGGGTGGCCGAGCGACGGGTTCCCGCCCTGGTTGCCGACCTCCTGCGCGCGATGCGCGACACGCCCGCCCGGATCGTGCTGGTCACGAACGAGCTGGGCTTGGGCTTGGTGCCGATGGACGCCGCCGCGCGTCGCTTCCGGGACTTAGCGGGCCGGGTGAACCAGCAGCTCGCCGCTGCTGCGGACGAAGTCCACCTCGTCGTCGCCGGGCAGGCGCTGCGCCTGAAATAGCACGATGACGCTCGACGAAGCGATCCAAAGCATTCAGCCGCCGGATGAGGAATGCCGAAAGCGGGCGCAGGCCCGCCTGGACCGGCTGACCAAGCCGCTCGGGAGCCTGGGCCGGCTGGAGGAGCTGGCGGCCTGGTACGTTGCGGTGACAAGGCACATGCCGCCGAAGCTCCCACGGGCGGCGGTGTACACGTTCGCAGCGGACCACGGGGTGGCGGCCGAGGGCGTCAGCGCCTATCCGAGCGCGGTGACCGCCCAGATGGTGCTGAATTTTCTCCGCGGCGGCGCGGGCGTGAACGTGCTGGCCTCCCACGTGGGCGCGGAGGTCCGCGTCGTGGACATCGGCGTCGCCGCGGAGTTCGGCCCCTTGCCGGGGCTCCTGGCTCACAAGATCGCGATGGGCACGAAAAGCTTCCTGCGCGAGCCTGCCATGAGCCGGGATCAGGTCGTGCAGGCGCTAGAGGTCGGGGCGACGCTGGCCGGCGCGGCGGCCGCGGAGGGGATCGGGCTCCTGGGCACCGGCGAGATGGGCATCGGGAACACCACGCCTAGCGCGGCGATCACAGCGGTGCTGACCGGGCGCCCGGTGAGGGAGGTGACGGGCCGGGGCACCGGCGTGGACGAGGCGGGCTATGGCCGGAAGGTCGCGGTGATCGAGCGGGCGCTCGCGTGGCACCAGCCCGACCCTGGCGACCCGCTCGACGTGCTCGCCAAGGTCGGCGGCTTCGAGATCGCCGGCCTCGCGGGCTTGATCCTTGGCGCGGCGTCGCGCCGCGTGCCCGTGGTGCTCGACGGGTTCATCACCGGTGCCGCGGCCCTGATCGCGGTGGGGCTCCAGCCCCGCTGCCGGGCCTATCTCGTGGCCTCGCACCGGTCGGCCGAGCGCGGGCACGAGGCGGCCCTCGACTGGCTCGGCCTCAAGCCCCTGCTCGACCTGGACCTTCGGCTGGGCGAGGGGACCGGGGCCTGCCTGGGTATTGGGCTCATCCGGGCCGCGCTCCGGATCCTGACGGAGATGGCGACCTTTGACGAGGCCGGCGTCTCCGAACGTGACGGGTGACGCGTGACGAGGAAAGTCACCGGGACAGAACCCCCGCGAACGGACTCTGCCCAGGGGGCACGTCCCGAGCCTCTGGCGCTCCGCCTGCCTGAACCGGCCTCTGCCCTGTCCCGCATCACGCGTCACGCGACACGCGAGTTCTTGATTGCCTGGCAGTTCCTCACGGCGATTCCCCTGAGCCACCGCC
>CAZTUO010000034.1:5226-16515 GCA_964616355.1 uncultured Nitrospira sp. | reverse complement strand
AACTACGGCCCAAACGGAGAGAACGGCAACGCGCGAAGTGCCAGGCGCTTGCGCAGTTGCGTGGAGCGGACGGCGTTAACCTACAGGGAAAGCAGTACGGCCGTTTTTCGGTGCATTACGCTGTTCTAAGTCGTTGATTTTTCGTGCCGCCCAGTCCATTACTCCCAGCGTTTCCAGGTGGTTTTTTGTCAGAGTGCAGCCAGAGTGCAGCCAGTACAACGGCCCCTCGTCGGCTCCCGCGCACGGCCATGATGAGTGCCCAGGCCAGCTTGCCACACTCAAGGTGTTGCTGAAAGCCCGCGCCGTAGCCGGAGCGCCGGCGTTCGGCGATGAGGCGCTGGAGGATGGCAGGGTCGTCGTCGCGCAGGTAGGCTCGCTTGATGCACCCGCGGCGGAAGCGCACGATGCGGAGATTGCCGTTGCGCTCGATTTGCGCGGCCAGCCACCAGGCGAGAAGCTCGCCGGCCGCGCTATGCAGTGCGATCAACGCTTCGGTCGCCAGCGGTCCCGTTGGTTACCGGCAACCTTCGCCCTGCCCAACTGGCTGCGCGGCCAGGCTGTGATCTTTTCCCCAACGTTGGCTATCGAGCCCGGATCATGACTCCTCCCCTTTGTCCGGGCTGCCTCGCGGGCGGTACTGTGAGCCTCTCCAGCCCGCTCACCGGGGGCGAGATGGGCGAATGGGTGATCGACGATACCGGAGCGCCGGCGCTTAACCGCGCCGCCCGCGAGTGGCACGCGGACGATTTCGCCGAGCTTGCCGCTAACCGGATGACCTCCGTGGTGGCCTTCTCCAAGGAGCTGGTCCTGCCGTCAGATGACCTACCATCGGCCGTCTGGGTCCAGCGTTACCCGGACGGCCAGCCGGTGGAGACCGCGACCGGCTTCGGCGACAAGAAATCCTCCCGCTGCGCCTTTGCGCCGCCGTTCCGCGACTCCATCAAACAGGCCTACGAGGTCGACAAGGTTCGCTGGATGGCCGGCTATCCGTTCGAGGTCCTCTCTTGGCCGCGCGAGGCTTGCCGCTATCTCGAGGGCAACTTCAACTCCGGCTGGCGCTTGTCAGACCCGGGCTCGGCCGGCAGCCCTTTCGGCTGAGCTGGCGTGATTAAGGTCAAAACCCACGCCGGGACCAACCTAGGCTACATCCTGCTCTATTCCAACGCCTTAAGATTCTACGCGATTTCGGCACCTGCTGGCGACGTACGTATGAGGCCAATTTTGTGTAGAATGGTTGGTCTCGTCAGGGTATGGGAAAGCGCGCGCTGATCACCGGTGTCACTGGCCAGGACGGGTCCTACCTGGCGGAACTCCCTCTTGACAAAGGCTACGAGGTGCACGGGATAGTGCGGCGGGTGGCCTTTGAAGATCCGCAGCACCGGCTGGCGCGGCTCCAACGTCTCTTGGGCAGCATCCGTCTAGGCACGCGGAACAGGTGACAGTGGAGTGGCGGTGCAGTTCACAGCAGCAAGGTTCAAGCGACGGATCGAACAAGAACTGCCCCGCAGCCCGGCGGGTTGTGAACGCGGCCGAACAGCCCTATCCGCCTCGAGCGTAGCGGACCTATCCGAACTACTTGTCATCCCGGACGACGAGGAGTTCCTGCGTGAAGCCTACCGGCGCGTGTTGAGGCGTGAGTGCGACATCCCCGGGTTCCTTCACTACCGCGAATTGTTGCGGAACCACGTGCCAAGGAAGGCGATTCTGCGGTGTCTGGTGACTTCCGAAGAAGGCAGACAAACCGGTCTCGAGTACACGGGTTTTCAGGGGCGGAGTTGGAACGGCGCAGCGCTCACATCCCAGGTCCGACTTTGGGTAGTCTCTGCACTCCAGCGTTTGCTTAGCCGCGCAGTTTGGCTCCATCGAGCGCTTCTGCTGCGTCCCTTGGAGCTGCTCGAACGCAAGGTCGACTACTTGTTCCACGAACTGGGAACGCGTTCGGACCAGCTCTCTGCGAAAGCAGACGCCTATGTGGGCCAACTGAGGGCCGAGCTGGAGGAAGCAGCCCAGCGCGGGGCTACTCTTCTCCAAGCTATGGAGAACACCTTGCGGCTTCAAGCCGGACACGTGGAAACCCGCACAGCCGAGCTTAGAGCAAGCTTGGACACGTTAGCAGAACGTGGGGCCGCGGTGGACCGGCGAATTCGAGAGCACGAGGAGCAGCTCGCCAAGCTGGCAGTAGCCGTGGCAGGGATAGAGCGCGACCTTAGCGTGTTCGGTTTACAGATTAGTGCTGGGTTGACCGAGCTACGGCAGAAGCTCTCAGCCGGCTTGCATCCACCGGTGATCCGGGCAGGGGAGAACGTGCTCGTGACGGAACTGGACGGCTTCATCCTTGGGGTACCGGGAAAGGAATGGCGCCTGGTGGCTCATTTCGCCTTCCGCGGCGTGCCCGATCCAGGCCTGTTGCGACTCTTCCGGTCCCTCATCAAGCCTGGGATGGTGGTGGTGGACGTGGGCGCTCACATTGGAATCTTTACGCTGGAAGCCGCCAGGTTGCTGGGAGGGCGGGGGAAAGTGTACAGCTTCGAGCCCACGCCAGAGACTTTTGCCGTTCTGCGCGACAACGTCCAGGTGAACGGATTCCTTGAATCCGGCGTCGTCGTGCTGCACCAAGCTGCCGTTTTGGACCGCGATGGCCTGGCAACCCTCGGGATGTACCCGGACAACTCCGGCCACAACACGCTGTTCCCGGAGAGCGATTGTCCGACCCGGGTAGAGGTCACGACTGTCAGCCTAGACCAGGCCTTGGCTGGTGAGACGCACGTGGATGTAGTCAAGATTGATGCGGAAGGAGCGGAGCCGCTCATTCTCCGCGGGATGGAGCGAATCCTTAAGGGCAACCCCGGGGTTCGGATTCTGATGGAGTTTGCGCCGGTGCATCTGCGGCGAGCAGGCTTCGAGCCGGGGGCATGGGTGGAGGAAATTCAGTCCATGGGTCTTATGATCGCTCGCGTCGACGACACTACCGGAGAACAGTTGTCGATCTCGAAGGAGGAGTTGCTCCAGGCATACTCCCTCAACTTGCTGGTGGTTCAGGGTGAACAATCTGCAGGAGGTGTTTCCCAATGAAACGACTCGTCATTCTGGGCGCCAGTGGTCACGCCAAGGTGATCGTTGGAATGCTCGAGGAAATGGGTACGTGGGAGATCGCTGGCTGTACGAGTGGTGGCGGGAACGATGGGGAACTGCTCGGCTACCCTGTACTAGGCGGCGACGACATACTCCCAAAGCTGCGGGACTCAGGGATTCGACATGCATTCGTTGCCATTGGCGACAACTGGCTGCGACGCCGGGTGAGTGAACGAGTTCGCCAAGCTGGCTTTGCACTGACCAACGTTGTGAGCCCGAAGGCCATTGTCCACCCTCGAGTTCAGTTGGGTTGTGGAGTAGCGGTGATGGCGGGAGCGGTGATCCAGGTGGATTCGGTATTGGGTGACGGCGTCATCGTAAACACGGGCGCCACGGTGGATCACGACTGCCGCATTGGCAGCTATGCGCACCTCGCTCCCGGGGTGAATCTGGCGGGAAACGTAGAAATCGGCGAGGGAACTCTTTTGGGTGTCGGAAGCTGTGTCGTTCCGCGCATCCGCGTAGGCTCTTGGGCGGTCGTGGGCGCCGGCGCGGCAGTGATTGAGGACGTTCCCGACGCAGTCACTGTCGTCGGGGTTCCGGCACGGGTGATCAAGCGGAGGACACACTCGACAGTCTCATGAGCTCACACAAAAATAAGTTCATACCGGTATCCCACCCCGTGCTAGCAGGGAACGAAGCGAAGTACGTGGGGGAGTGCCTTCAGACCTGTTGGATCTCTTCAATCGGGCGGTTCATCGCGTTGTTTGAGGAGAGTTTCGCGCAGTTCTGCGGGGTGAGGCATGCGGTGGCCTGTAGTAGCGGGACAAGCGCCCTCCATTTGGCCCTCCTGGCCCTGGACGTGGGGCCGGGAGACGAGGTCATCGTTCCCACACTGACCTACGTGGCGGCCGCGAACGCGATCCGTTATTGTGGAGCGCGGCCTGTGTTCGTGGACTCGGAGTGGGAAACGTGGAATCTCGACCCCGGCCAAATCGAGGAACGTATCACCGCGAGGACGCGCGGCATTATCGCCGTACATCTCTACGGCCACCCCGCGGAGATGGATCCGATAGTCGAACTGGCGCGCCGGTACGGCTTGTTTGTTGTGGAAGACGCGGCCGAAGCCCTTGGCGCCGAGTACCGAGGCCGCAGGGTGGGCGCGTTGGGGGATGTCGCCACATTCAGCTTCTTCGGCAACAAGGTCGTTACGACTGGCGAGGGCGGCATGGTGGTGACTGGGTCTGCCGATCTCAGTGACAAAGTGCGGATGCTCCGCGGCCAGGGGATGGCCCCCCAGCGGCGCTACTGGTTTCCGATCATTGGTTTCAACTACCGCATGACCAACATCCAGGCGGCCATCGGCCTGGCCCAGATGGAACAGATTACGCAGCGGCTGGCAGAGCGCCGTCGAGTGGCAGAGTGGTATGACCGGCATCTGGAACCGCTGAGCGAGTTCCTCGTCTTACCGGTGGAACGCGACTGGGTGCGACACTCCTTCTGGCTGTACACGATCATGTTGCGAGATTCCGTTAGGCTGACGCGCGATGAATTCATGGCGGGCCTCGCCGAGGCCAGCATCGAGACCCGACCCGTGTTCTACCCCATGCATGTACTGCCTCCCTATCGCGAAGCCGAGCGCTGCTACCCGGTTGCGGAAGCTGTGGCGCGCCGCGGCATCAGCCTCCCCACACACTCCTTGCTTAGCGAAGAGGACGTCCGCTATATTGCAGGATGCATCGCTGCGCTCTGCCACGGTTGATCGCTCTGGCATTTCGCCAATCTGCGGGCGGATATGAGAATCATCATTGCCAGTACCATGGCGCCTCTTGTCGAGGGTGGGGCTCACTTGCTGGTGGACTGGCTTGGCCAGGCGCTGCGGACTCGGGGGCACGAAGTTGAAATCCTTGAATTCCCTTTCAGCTCTCGCTGGGAGGAGATACTAGAACAGATGCTGGCCTTCCGGCTGATGGATCTGAGTCAGCACGGGGACCTCTTGATCACTATCCGTCCTCCCAGTTATTTGCTGCGGCATCCCAACAAAGTGCTGTGGTTCATCCACCATCATCGCGGGGCCTACGATTTGTGGGGCACCCGCTACCAAGACCTCCCCTCGACTCCGGAAGGGCAGCGCTGCCGGGAGGCTATCATGCGGGCCGATAGCGTGGCCTTCGCCGAAGCACGGAAGATCTATTGCAACTCCCGGGTGGTGGCGGACCGCCTGGCCAGATTCAATCGGGTCCGAGCCGAAGTGCTCTATCCGCCGGTGCATCGGCCAGAGCGATATCGTACGGGTCCAATGGGCGACTACCTGGTGTACGTGAGCCGCATGACTCACCACAAGCGGCAGTGGTTGGCTGTGGAAGCGCTCCGTCACACGCAGACTCCCGTGAGGCTCGTGCTCGTGGGTAGGGCCGACCCTGGCGAAGAACCCTACGTCGCAGAACTGAGAATGCTCGTTCAGCGGTATCGTCTCAGCGATCGAGTGGTCCTGATCGACCGGTGGATATCCGAGGAAGAGAAGATCACACTATTTGCCGACTGCCTGGCGGCGGTCTACATGCCTCTGGACGAGGACTCCTATGGATATCCCTCCCTAGAGGCTCACCATGCCGGCAAACCAGTTCTTACAACCACCGACGCCGGAGGTACGCTTGAGTTGATCCTCGACGGGGTGAACGGCATCGTGATGCCTTCCGATCCAGAGGCTATCGCCCAGGCTATGGATCGGCTCTACACCGACCGCTCAATGGCTCAGCGCATGGGTGAAGCCGGCCGAATGCGCATTGCGGAGCTCGGAATCAGCTGGGAGCGTGTGGTGGAGAAGCTCTTGGCATGAAACTGGCTGTGATCAACAACTGTGTTCCGTTTGTAACTGGCGGGGCAGAACATCTCGCAGAGGGCTTGACCCAAAAGCTCAGGGAGTACGGTCACGAGGCAGTGCTGATCCGCATTCCGTTTCGATGGGAACCCGCGGAGAAGATCGTCGAAAGCATGCTGGCCTGCCGTCTGCTGCGCGTGCCCAACGTGGACCGCGTGGTGGCGCTAAAGTTTCCCGCTTACTACGTTCCCCACCCGGAGAAGGTGCTCTGGCTGCTGCATCAGTTTCGTCAGGCCTATGACTTATGGGGGACTCGCTTCCAATGTCTCCCCAACAATCCCGAGGGCCGCCGGATTCGAGACCTAGTAGTGGAGGCCGACAACTTTCACCTGCGGCAGGCTCACAAGATCTACGCCAATTCCCCGGTGACCTCGGACCGGCTCAAGCGCTTCAACGGCGTCGACTCGGAGGTGCTTCACCCACCCCTGCTGGAGACGCGCCAGTTTTACTGCGCCGGTTATGACGACTATATCTTTTGCCCCGGCCGTATTACTGCTTCCAAGCGCCAGCTCTTGGCGGTGGAGGCCATGCGGCAAGTCACCACTGGTGTGCGCCTGCTGATCGCGGGCCAACCAGAAACGCCTGCCGACTTGGCACAGATTGAGACCGCCATTCGCCAACATCGACTCGAGAGCCGTGTGGAGCTGATCCCGCGGTTCATCTCCGAACAAGAGAAAGCCGATTTTTTCAGCCGAGCACTGGCATGCGCCTATCTCCCTTACGACGAAGATTCCTACGGCTACGTCACCTTGGAAGCCTACCACTCCCTGAAGCCGGTCATCACGTGCAGCGATTCTGGTGGGACTAGAATCGTTGTGAAGGACGGCGTGACAGGCTGCGTCGTGGCGCCCGACTCTAAAGATGTGGCAGAGGCCATGGACCGTCTCTACCTGGATAAGGCGGGTGCCCGCCGGATGGGCGAGGCTGGGCTCGATCTCGTCCGTTCGCTTCAGATCGGTTGGGATCGGGTCATTGAGGCTCTTACGCGATGAAGCTGGCTTGGTTTACTCCATTTTCGCGAAGAAGCGCCATTGCGCGCTTTAGCGAGGCCGTCGTCCGCGAGCTGGCCCGTCACCACACAGTGGACCTTTGGTACCCCAAGGTCAGCGATCCGCGGGCGGCTGGCGTGCGGATCGTCTGCTTCCGGGATGCCGCGGAGGTCGACCCGAACAGACTCGCTGAGTATGACCTCCTGGTGTACAACCTCGGCAATCATCTTCCGTTTCACCGGGAGATTTATGAGATCTCGCGACGGTTTCCTGGGCTGTGCATCATGCACGATTTCGTGATGCATCACTTTTTTGCCGCGTACTACCTGGAGTACCTTCAGCAGCCGCAGGCGTACGTAACTGCCATGGGGAGGCTCGCTGGGGCACGTGGTGCGGCTCTGGCGGAGGACGTGCTGGCGGGAAGAAGGCCTCGCATTTGGGAAACGGACGAGGTCGTAAACTATCCGTTTTTCGAGGAGGCGATTCGCGGTGCTTACGGGGTGATCACCCACTCTGAGTTCTTTCGCCGGCGGGTGGAAGCAGTATCCCCTGTGCCGGTCACCCGCCTACACCTTCCCTATGAGCTGACGCCGGTCAGGTCTGTGCTCTCGCGGAAGGATCTCGGGCTTTCGGACTCGAAACTGCTGATCATCACCGTCGGTCACGTCAACCCGAACAAGCGGGTGCTGAGCGTGCTCCAGGCTCTTGCCAGCAACCGTGATCTCTTGGATCGGATCGTCTACGTCATTCTGGGTCCATGCGAACCACGTTACCAAGCGGAGTTGAAAGCTGCGATCAAGCGGCTCGGCCTAGAATCCGCGGTGCGTCTGGCCGGTTACGTAGAGGATGAACTGCTTCAAGCCTATCTCCGACACGCGGACCTGTGCGTGAATCTACGTTTTCCGAGTATAGAGGGAGCTTCCGCCTCGCTGGTCGAGGAGATGCTGCACGGCAAGGCTGTTATCGTGACGGATACGGGCTTTTACAGCGAGCTCCCGGACGACTGTGTCATGAAAATCCGTTCGGAGAACGAGCTTTGGGACCTCACTTCGGCGCTTCGGCGGTTGGTCACAGATGCCAGCACACGGCAGGCAGTGGGATCTAGGGCGCGGGAGTTTGCGGAGAAGTATTTCCGGCCCGACCAATACGCCAGGGAGTTCTTGAAATTCGCCTGGGAGGTTCGCCACGCCAGGCCGATGTTAGAGCTTGCGGATCGCCTGGCGTCCGAACTGAAACACATGGGCGTCACCCAAGAGATGCAGATCGTGGACACGGTGTCTCGCGAGTGTGAGCAGCTCTTTTGTGCTGAGCCCGAGCCAGGGAGCGGAAGTGGCTGATCTCTCACGGCACGGTCCACGTTCCCATGACCTGCCAGCCGGAGTTGTGTTCCAGTATGTCGCGGGCGGCCAGGTAGAAGGAACCAGTCGGCTTGCCGCCTCGGCATACCGACCCTCAAGCGCCTGCAGCCAGAGGCGCGCTGGACGCTCGTAACGATCCAGCACCTCCCGGTGAGGCTGATTTTTAAGAACAATGAACACAGGCAATGTCTGATCGCCTGCGCGGATGCGGTCCTGAACTTTGCTGTCGATAACCTCGCCTGAACCGCCGGCGGACGCCGAGCGGTCAGCCCTTGCCGAGGACTCAGCGCCGGACTCCCCTTTCGCCACTACGGGCGCACCGATCGGAATCTCGCCGGGCTCCTGAGCGGCGATTGCCATTGCGACTGCGACATAGAGAAACCACCTACTCATGGGCCACCTCCCGTGAACTCCAGTGGTTCTTCACCGTATTCTAACCTGAGGTCCGCTCGTACCTCCCCACTACGGGTCCGGTTACAGTGTCTCGTGCACTCAGGCACCCAGGGGCGGTTCTGGCTACACCTTTCACCACCCGCAGCAAAGCAGCAGAGGTGGGCGCTTCGGTCGCCGACCTGTAGCAGATCCCCGGAAGCTCGCACTTCGACTCAAGCCCTATCTCAAGGCACCGTCCTCCGTCCCACGGCCTGCCAGCCGGAGTTGTTGCCCACTTGATCCCGGGCCGCGGCGTACACCACCCGGTTGCCCTGGAAGCTACTGCGAAACTCAACGCTCAGCCCCAGCCGCAGCGTCGTGCCGCTACTCTCTACCCAGCTGCCCTCCCCATACACCGTGCACTGGCTGTTGCTCGCCACCCCAGCCGTGCCCATCACGACCCCCCCTGCGAACGGCCCGCCCGCGTTGCCCGCATCGTCCACCAGAAAAACCGCGTTCAACCCCGGCACGTACGCCACATAACACGCCTGCCGCCCATCCAGCCAGTCGTTCACCAGCACATTGACCACACTCAAATCCCCGCTGCCGTTCGAATCCGTCACCGCCACTTCCACGGCCTGCCGATCGCGGCCCGTCCACCCCGCGGGGTAGAGTTCTGTTATCAGCGGCGTGCCAGGCGGAGACGAACCACCCGGCACTTTCCACACCCCCAGCCGCTGCCAGCCCGAATTCTCCGTGCTGCTCCGCGCCGCCAAATAGATGATCTTGGTCCCCGCAAACGACGAGGCAAAGTTTACTTTAAGTCCCAGCCGCACCCGCTCGTCCCCACGCTCCACCCAAGAAAAGGCACCATCAATCGCACACTGACTGTTGGCAATCGTGCGATTGTCCTCGCCCAAGACTAAGCCGCCCACAAACGGCCCGCCCGCGTTGCCCGCGTCGTCCACCAGAAACAGAGAGTTGCTGGCCGGCACGTAGGCCACATAGCAGGCCTGCCGACCGTCCAGCCAGAAATTGATCAGCACATTGACTACTTCCAGATTCTGCCAGCCGCCCGGTTGCTCAAACTCGGCCACGAAGGTCTGCGAAGAACCGCCACCAGCCCCGGGCGTCACCAACCGCGGACGCGGCCCCACCGCCGGCACATCCAGCACCCAGGTCTCGTCACTGTCGAAGTAAGAAGAGCCGCTGAAAGTTTGTCCTCCGAACAACAGCCCTTGCCCCAACGCGCCATGGTAAGCCATCGCCTGCATCGAAAGAGCTTGTGGACTGACGGGAAAACTGAGCTGCGTCCAGTTCGTGCCGTCCCAAACCCAGGTGTCTCTCAAGGCCCCGGTAGAGCCGAATCCACCGAACAAAATCACGCGCCCTGTTGCGGCATCGTAGAGCATGCTGTGGGCAGCCCGCCCCGGCGGGCTGGAAACGGGAAACTTCTGTTGCCAGTTGCTCCCGTCCCAAACCCAGGTGTCGCTCAAATATCCCGACGGGCCCCAGCCACCGAATAAAACAACCTGTCCACGAGCGGCGTCATAAGCCAAGGCATGCCCGACCCGCGGGGCAGGTACCGTCGCAGGCGTCTTTCTGCTCCACGAAGAGCCGTTCCACGCCCAGGTGTCGTTCAAGGGCAAGTCGCATTCTGCGGCCGGACTGAAAAACGCCCCTCCGCCGAACAGAACAACTTCGCCCCTTGCGGCGTCGAAAGTCATGGCATGTCCGCAACGCTGACTTGGCCCACTGACGGTCCTCTGGCTCCACGAGCTACCGTCCCAAACCCAGGTATCGGAAAGTGTAGAGCTACGGTCAGTGCCGCCAAACATTACGACCTGCCGACGCGCTCCGTCATGTGCCATGGCGTGCCAGTAGCGAGCTGAGGGAGAAGTCGCAGGAAACTTTTGAAGCCACTTCACGCCTGTCCACGCCCAAGTATCGCGAAATAGTTCGTTGCCTTGTCCGCCGAAGAGCAGGATTTCACTAGTCGACGCATCGTAGGCCATCGCATGTCCATGCCGCCATCGCGGCCAAGCAGACCACTGTACCCAATCCGTCCCGTTCCAAAGCCACGAATCTTCTACAGGCGGCCCTCCGGAGGAAAGCTTGCCGCCGAACAGCAAGACGCCGTTGCCCGCCCCGTAGGCGGCCAGCGCATGACCGCGCCTGGCTGGCGGGACTGTACTTGGCGTCAGCTGCGTCCAGTTCACCCCGTCCCAAGCCCAGGTGTCTCCCAGAGAATTCACAGCACCATAACTGCCCCCGAACAGGATCACCTTGCCCTGGGCACTGTCGAACGCCATGGCGTGATCGATTCGGTCCCGCGGGGATGCCGCAGGTGATTTTTGCATCCAGTTGTTGCCATCCCACACCCACGTGTCGCTGAACATAACGGAGCTGTTGGTGCCTCCGAAAAGAACAACTTGTCCCCGGGCGGCGTCGTAAGCCATGGCATGCCAGGCACGCGCCGGCGGGCTGGTTGTGGGCGATTTCTGCACCCAGTTGGCCCCGTCCCAAACCCAGGTATCGTTCAGGAAGCTGGAGCCGCTAGAACCCCCGAACAATACCACCTCCCCGCGGGCCGCATCGAAGACCATGGCGTGGCCCT
>CAZTUO010000034.1:0-5205 GCA_964616355.1 uncultured Nitrospira sp. | reverse complement strand
GGGCGACTTTTGCATCCAGTTGCTCCCATCCCAAACCCAAGTGTCGTTAAGCGACCCGGAGCCACTCGCTCCGCCGAACAGCACCACTTGGTCCCGCGCGGCGTCATAGGTCATGGCCGACTCGCAACGCGCCGGAGGGCTGGTGGTGGGATTCTTCTGGGTCCACTCGCCGTGCCAGACCCAGGTGTCGTTGAAAAAGCTTTGGAAGTCGCACCCGCCGAACAACACCATCTGCCCCCGCGCCGCATCGTAGGCCATGGCGTGGTCAAAGCGGCTGAGGTCCGGCTTGACCAGCGTCCAAGTCGCCTCTTGCCCGCTGGCCGGGGCGATGCCAAGCAACCAGAGAACAACTGCAACACAGGCGAACAATCTTCCGTTCCGCTTCACGGCACCCTCCATCTGCCCATGGCTTGCCAGCCCCAGTTGCGCTCCGCCACATCCCGGGCCGCCATGTAAATGATCCTGTCACCCACAAAAGACGAGTTGAAGCTGATCGCGAGCGTCAACGTCAAGGTGTTGCCGCTGGCCACCGCCGACGAGCCCGCTCCATACACCGTGCACTGGCTGTTGGACACCGACGTGTTCGTGCTCAAGTACAGCTCCGGCAACAAAGCGTTGCCCGGATCATTGACCAGGTACAGCACGCCTAGCGGACGGCTGTAAGCCAAATAACAGGCGTGGCGCCCGTCCAGATAGTCGTTGATCAGAATGTTGAGCACGCCCGGGTTCTGCCAGCCGTTGGAATCGGAAAAGTGGAACGTGAAGGTGGCCGGTCCTGCGCCGCTGCCGCTCTGGGGCATCATGCCGACCACCGCGGGGGAAGTGGCGGGTGCGCCAGGGACTATCCACACGCCCATCGGCCTCCAACCCGAGTTGTGCCCCGCCCCGTCGCGTGCGGCCACGTAGATAATCTTGGTGCCGGCATAGGCGGGTTTGAAACTCAGGTTCAAAATAAGCGTAAGCGTGTCGCCACTGCCGCTCGCCGAGGAGGCTGACCCGTAAATCGTGCACTGGCTGTTGCCGACGCTCCCCGTGCCGTTCAACACCAGGCCGGGCAGCAGGGCGGTGCCAGGATCGTTGACCAGATACAGCACATTGATAGGCCGGGCATAGGCCAGGTAGCAGGCATAGCGGCCGTCGAGGAAGTTGTTGATCAGGATGTTCACCACTCCGAGGTTTTCCCACCCGTTCGGGTCGGAAAATGTGAAGGTGAAGGTCTGGCTGAGCCCGCTTCCTGCGCCAGGACTTACCGCGCCCACGCTAGGGGTCACATTGAGCGGTACCGTTCGCAGCAGGAAGGCTTCGGCGGCGCCGCCGTACGTGCGTTGCGCTGCTCCGGCGGTAGTAGGAAAGTCCGCCGATACGCTATAGCCGGTAACATAGGCGCGGCCCGCCGCGTCTACGGCGACGCCGTAACCCGTCTCGAACCCGCTGCCGCCGACCAGGCTCGAGTAAAGCCGGCTGGTGCCGGTCGGGTTCAGCTTCGTCAGGAAAGCGTTGTGCATGCCGGTGAGCGCCGTCTGGATGGCATCCGCGGTGATGGGGAAGTCCGTGGAGGCGGAGTCGCCAGTGACGTATGCGTTGCCGGCGGCATCCACGGCGAGGGCCAGCCCGTAATCGTCGCCGTTCCCGCCAAGAAAAGTGGAGTATGAGAGCGGCGCCGTGCCGGAGGGGCTCAGTTTCGTCACAAAGGCGTCGTAGCCACTGGCTTTCGTCCCCTGGGCCGCTCCGCTGGTGACCGGGAAGTTGGCCGAGGCAGTGTAGCCCACGACATAGGCCGTACCGCCGCTGCTGACGGCAATTCCCACGCCATAATCCTCGCTGGCCCCTCCGAGAAATGTGGAATACACTGCCGCCGTGGCCGATGAGTTCAGGGCGGTCACGAATGCGTCATAGCCGCCGCTCTTGGTGCCCTGCACGGCGCCCGCAGTGACGGGGAAATTCGCAGACTGAGTGTAGCCGGTTACGTAGGAGTTTCCCATGGCGTCCACGGCAACCCCGTAGCCGACGTCATCCAGGGAGCCACCCAGGAAAGTGGAGAAAACCAGCGCGGTGCCCGAAGCGTTCAGCCGGGTGACAAACGCATCGCTGAGGCCCCCGCCGTAAGCCGTGCGGTAGGCGCCGGCAGTGACGGGGAAATCCGCAGAGGCAGTGGCGCCGGTGAGCGTGGCATTGGTCAGGCCATCGAGGCTGATCCCATACGCCACGTCCTCTCCGGAGCCCCCCAAGAACGTCGAGTAGAGCAGCGCCATGCCTGAGGGATTCAGCTTGGTGACAAAGGCATCCGACAACCCGCCCCCGTAAAAACCGCGATATGCCCCCGGGGTCACGGGGAAGTTAGTCGAAGTCGTGGACCCGGTTACGTAGGCATTGCCGGAGGAGTCCAGCGCAATCCCGTAAGCGATGTCATCACCGCTGCCGCCGAGATAGGTGACGTACTCAAACGCCGTGCCGGTGGAGTTCAGTTTGGCTACGAAGGCGTCGTACACGCCTCCCTGGTGGGCGGTCCGGTAGGCCCCCGAGGTGACGGGGAAGCCGGTCGAAGCGGTGTAGCCTGCCAGGAAGGCGTTCCCGGCCCCGTCCACGGCGACCGCGTACGCCACCTCGTCGCTGGCGGCGCCCAGGTAAGTGGAGTAATTCAGCGCCGGGTCGATGACCAAAGGGCGGCCACGGTCGTAGGCAGTAATCTCGAAGCCCACTTGGCGCTGGCCCCGCAGGACGTAACGCCCCACCACCGGTTTCCGGCGACCACCTGCCTCCTGGTAGGCCCGCGGCTTCAGGAGGCGGACCTCATGACCGCCTGCGGTCAGAATGACATTCCCTTCCTGGTCCAGCCGCACGTCACTCGCGCCCTCTACGCCGAGCCGGATGAGGCCCGGAGAAACTCCTGCGGCCAGCACCAAGTCGAACTCCATCTGCCGCGGGTTGCCGTAATAGACCGCCTCCACGCCGGGGTACAGGCTGTGCTGCCGGACACGGCCGAAATGGGGTATGCTGGTCAACCAGCCGCCTGGGTGCTGTCCGAGGAAATAGTGGCTGCGCCCGGGTAGCGGGTCAACTCCTTCTGCTCTTGCCGCTGGGCTGGCGCCGAGGAATCGCAGGCGAATTACCCGCCCTGCCTGGGGCAAGGCCAAGAGCATTTCGCTGTCCGCCAGGTATAGGGAGTACGCGGCCATGCGGGCCAAGTACTTCACTTCCGGGTCCGCTTGCCCGCGATTGGCCTCGAACACCAGCGGAAGGGCCTGCCACGCGCCAGCCGGGGCGGCGCGGGGAGCACGGATGGCCGCCGCGGAGCAGCCGGGCAGGAAAGCTGCTACGGTCACCACCACTAACAGGAGCTGGGAAAACGGACGCAGGCGCACAGAGATGGTCCTCCATTCCATACGGATCTGCTCATAGGCCGGCAAGCCTGGGTGTATGCTTCGCGCAACCACGGCCTCGGACGGTTGGCATTATACTCCAATGCGGACGGGATATCCTGATGGGTACCTGCCGGGCAGAGAAGTCCAGGCCGGGCGGCATTACGGCACCGTCCAGGTCCCCATCGCCTGCCAGCCGGAGTTGTGCTCGGCCACATCCCGCGCCGCCAGCAACTCGGGCAAGTTTTCCTTCCGCCGCGCCACCACCTTCAGGCCCACCTCGCCGGCCGCATGCAGAAAGGGGGCGGTGGCAAACTCGCCATCCACCACCACGTAATCGGCGAAGCGCGGGCCGAGGTTGGCCACCGCCCTCCGCAGCAGGCGCTGTCCGGCCGCGTACTCGCTGTCGCCCGGCCCGTAAGGCTCCACATCGAAGGGCAGCGTCAGACCCGCTCCTACCACACTGATCATCACCCAGTGGTGGCGGTAGCCCACCACTTCCTGTTTCTGATTGCGGAACGGCCGGCATAAAGGGCAACCCTGCCGGCGGCAGCGGGCGCCCGTCGTGCCATCCAGGGCCAGACCGATGAAGGCCGTGTTTTCGAAGGCCTTGTTGCGCTTGGCCCGGATGAGGACTTGGGCGGCCGCCCGGCGCGTCGGGTCGGCCTCCAGCCGCTCGGTGAAATAGGCCAGGGTGTCATCGCTGAAGGGAGTACTGACCAGCAGAGCGCGGCGGGCGGGGGCGCAGACCAGCGCCTCCACGCCGTGAAAGCTCCACTCGCGCAGCAGTTGGCCGAGGAGCAGCGACCAGTACAGCACCCGGGCGGGGATCTGGGGCCGCAGGCGGCCGTCGCCGGGACAGCGCAGGAACTTCTTCAACCGCAGCGGTCCGGTCACGTACTTCCACAGGCGGCTGGGGCTGGGGCCGTTCATGGGAGGGGGCGGCGCTGCTTGCGCGCCAGTTCGAGCAGTTGGGCGTTGGCGGCCAGCACTTCGCGGACGGCCTCTTGGAATTGGCGGCCGGCCTGGCCACGACGTTTGACCTGTGGGACCCAA
Organism: uncultured Nitrospira sp.; assembly: GCA_964616355.1. GTDB lineage: Bacteria > Nitrospirota > Nitrospiria > Nitrospirales > Nitrospiraceae > CAZTUO01. Next base: position 790 of record CAZTUO010000034.1, on the reverse strand, counting down.
TCCTTGGGGATGTGGAGGGTGTGTTTCTTGCCGCGGACCATGAAGGTGAGGTTCCAGATGGGGTGGCCGGGGTCGTTGGGGCGGGCACAGTGACAGGTGGGCTTGCCGCAACGCAGGGAACTCTGGGAGAGCGAGCCGGGCAACAGGTCGTCGGGGATAGGGAAGCGGCGGAGCAGTAGGGCCTTGCGCTGGCGGAGACGGGCGGCCAGCGGGCCGCGGGGCTGAGCATAGGGTCCGTGCATCTTACAGTAATAAGACCATAAGAAAGACAGAAAGCAACACAAATGTTTGGAATGCGAAAATAGAAGTCCCTCCTCAAAAGGTCGCCATGCCCCAGCCTCCACCGCGCCGATGAGGCTCCTGGCTCACCCCCCTTTCACCAAGTTCCGAAATGGCTGGTCCCTTGTGCAGAAACTTCGCACGGGCCGACCCGCGCGGCGGCCGGCTGGTCGTCAACCCGCAGGAGGCCGAGCGCGTGCGGGCCATCTTTGACTGGTATCTCGAAGGCGAGCCGGTCACCCGGATCGTGGAACGGTGCGCCGAGCTGGGCTGGCGCAACAAGCAGTGGACCACCAGGAAAGGTAAAGTTTACGGCGGCTATGCCCTGAGGAAGAGCCACATCTACCACCTGCTCGCCAACCCGCTCTACACCGGCCGCCTGCGCGCCGAGGGCGAGCTGCACCGGGCCGAGCACGAGCCGATCATCGACGAGCGGACCTTCGAGCTGGTCGAGGAGAAGCTCAAGCAGAACGCCCCGGCCCGCAACAACCCGCACCGGCGGCGAACGGAG
>CAZTUO010000033.1:11346-17038 GCA_964616355.1 uncultured Nitrospira sp. | reverse complement strand
TGCCCGCCAGGGCGCACAGGAGCACGAAAACGATGCGTCGTGCCATAGGCTCCACCCCCCTTCGGCCAGCAATTATAACACCAGGATCGCTTTCGGTCCCGGGAATCACGGTCTCAAGGTCACGTAGCTGGTGCGCCCGCCCCGCTGAATCAGGAGCAGCACGCTCGGATCCTTGCGCACCGCGGCAGCCTCCCGTTCGTAGGCCGTCAGGTTGTCCACCGGCTTGCGGTTCACCTCGAGGATCACGTCGCCCGGCCGGAGACCGGTCTCTTCCGCCACGCTGCCGGGGCGCACCGATGCGATCAGCACGCCGCGTTGGCCAGCCGCCAGGCCGAGACGGCTCGTCAGGCCCCGCTCCAGCTCCCGCACCTCGAGGTCCGAGAGCAGCCCGGCCGGCCGGATCGCCTCGCCGGACTCCTCCTGGCCCGCCTGGGCCACGCTCTTGGGCTGCTCGGCGATCGTGACCTGCACCGTGCGCACGCGCCGGTCCCGAACCAGCTTGACCGTCGCCTTCCGCCCGATTTCCGTCTGCGCCACGACGTTCTTGAGCTGGGTCGGCGTGTCCACAGGCTTCCCGTCAAACTCCACAATGATGTCGCCGCGCTCGATGCCGGCCCGCTTGGCCGGGCTGTCGTCGAGGACGTCGCTGACCAGCACGCCCTTGGCGTCCTGCACGCCGAACTGCGACGCCAGCTCGGGCGTCAGCTCCTGGATGGACACCCCCAGCCACCCGCGCACGACTCGCCCGTTCTTGACGAGCTGGTCCAGGATCGAGCGGGCCATGTTGCTGGGCACCGCGAAGCCGATGCCCATGTTCCCGCCGCTCTGGCTGAAAATCGCGGTGTTGATCCCGATCAGCTCGCCGCGGGCGTTGACCAGCGCGCCGCCCGAGTTGCCCGGATTGATCGCCGCGTCGGTCTGGATAAAGTCCTCGTACTCGGCAATCCCCATGCTGGCCCGTCCGATCGCACTCACGATGCCCATCGTCACGGTCTGGTGCAACCCGAAGGGGTTGCCGACCGCGAGCACGAATTCGCCGACTTGGAGGTGATCGGAGTCTGCCCAGGGAATCGTGTGCAGGCCCTCGGCCGCGACCTTCAGCACCGCCAGGTCGGACTTCGAATCGGTCCCCACCAGCTTGGCCTTGTATTCCCGCTTGTCGGCCAGGTACACCTTGATCTCGTCCGCCTTGCTGACCACGTGGTTGTTCGTGATGATGAGCCCGTTGGGATCCACGATCACGCCCGACCCGAGGCTGCGCTCCTTGCGTTCCCGCGGCGCTTCGAACCGGCGGAAGAATTCCTCGCCGAAGAACCGCCGGAAGAACGGGTCCTCGAAGGGCATCGCGTGCGGGTTCCCGCCCACGCTCGTGCGGGTCGTGAAGATGTTGACCACCGCGGGCGTCACGGCCTTGGCGACCTCGACGAAGTTCGGCCCACCCGGGACGGCCGCCGGCGGGAGGCTGGCCGGGGTCGGCTGGACTGCGGCCGGCTCGGGCACAGCGTGGCCGAATGGCAGCCAGCCCAGGTCCGAGGCCGCGACGATGCCGATCAGGATGCCCACGCCGACCAGCAGGCTGGCCACAAGAAAGGGGCTTACCCCGCGCTGCGCCGGCCGGCTGGGCTCGTAGCCGTTCACGGAAACTCCTTGGAAGACGCGGTCAGCTCTCGGGTTCCACGGTCATCTACGGAATCTCACCGGCATAAATGCCCATGACCGTGGCCAGGAATTTGAGCGCCTCCGGTTTCGGGCGCTGGAAGGAGTTGCGCCCGATGATCGAGCCGAACCCGCCGCCGTCCCGGATCGCCCGGACTTCCTCGAAGAACGTCTTGTCCTCGCTCTTGGGCCCGCCCGAGAAGATGACGATCCGCCGGCCGTCGAAGGCGCTCTGCACGACGTGCCGGACCCGCTCGGCCAGGGTCTTGATCGGAACCTGCTGAGCCTCGTACACCTTCCGGGCCGCCTCCTGCTCGAGGTGCGCGGTCGGGAGCTTGACCTTCACGATGTGGGCGCCGAGCTGGCAGGCGATCTGGGCCGCGTAGGCCACGACGTCCACGGCGGTCTCCCCCTCCTTGCTGAGCTGGGACCCGCGCGGGTAGGACCACACGACCACGGCGAGCCCATGGGCCTTCGCTTCCTCGGCGATCGCACGGAGCTGCTGGTACATGGTCGTGCAGTGCGCCGAGCCCGGATAGATCGTGAAGCCGACGGCGGCGCAGCCGAGCCGCAGGGCGTCCCGCACGCTGCCCGTCACCGAAGGGAGTGGGTCCTTGTCCTCGTGCAGGAGGTCGTGGTTGTTCAGCTTGAGGATCAGCGGCACGCGGCCGGCGTACTCCGCGGCCCCGGCTTCGAGGAACCCCAGGGGCGCCGCGTAGGCGTTGCATCCGGCCTCGATCGCGAGCTCGAAGTGATAGTGCGGATGGTAGCCCGGCGGGTTCGGGGCAAAACTGCGGGCCGGGCCGTGCTCGAACCCCTGATCCACGGGGAGGATGACCAGCCGGCCAGTCCCGCCCAGCTTGCCGTGGTTCAACAGGCGCGCGAGGTTCATGCGTGTGCCCGGGTTATCGCTGCCGTACCAGCTCAGGATCTCTCGAACGCGATCGCTCATGCTCACCCTCCTGACCGGCACTCAGGCCCCGTTATGAGGTCCGCTTGCCCTGAATAAACTGCTCGGCCGTCTCGACGTCCTCCCGGCTCCCGATGAGCAGGGGGACGCGCTGGTGCAGGCCGGCCGGCTCGACGGCGAGGATCCGGTGCGTCCCCGTGCTGGCGCGCCCGCCGGCCTGCTCGACCACCAGCGCCAGCGGATTGGCTTCGTACAGCAGGCGCAGCTTGCCCTCCGGCTTGTCCATCTCCGCGGGATAGAGGTAGATCCCGCCCCCCAGGAGGATCCTGTGGACATCCGCCACGAGGCAGCCGGAATACCGGCCGGCATAGGGGCGGCTGGTCGACCGGTCCTGCGCCTTGAGCCACTCCAGGTAGCGTCGGGTGCCCGCCAGCCATTTCTGCGCGTTGCCTTCGTTGACCGCGTACACCTTGCCCCGAGTCGGTATCCGGATGTCCCGGTGGGAGAGGAGATATTCGCCCACCTCGGGGTCCAGCGTGAACCCGTGCACCCCCTGCCCGGATGTGTACACCAGCATTGTGCTCGACCCGTAGAGGAGGTACCCAGCGGCCACCTGCTCCGTGCCGCGCCGGACCAGCTCCGCTTCCGTAGGCAGCCGGTCCTTGCCCTCGTGACGGAGCACGGAGAAGATCGTCCCCAGCGGCATGTTGACGTCCGTGTTGGAGGAGCCGTCGAGGGGATCGAAGAGGAGCATGTACTTGCCGTGCGGCCAGTTCTCGGGAAGCTGGACCGGCTTTTCCATCTCCTCGGAGGCCAGGGCGCAGACGAGCCCGCTGTATTGGAAGACCTTCAGGAACGTCTCGTTGGCCAGTTCGTCCAGCTTCTTGACGGCCTCGCCCTGGACATTGACCGCCCCCGTCACCCCCAGAATGTTGATCAGGCCGGCCCGGCGGAGGTCGCGGGCGATCAGCTTGCCGACTAGGCCGATCTGCGCCATCAGCGCGGAAAACTCCCCGGTCGCGCCCGGGTGCACCGCCTGGTTTTCGATGATGAACCGGGTCAGGGTGACGGGAAACGGGCCCATGCCAGCACCTCGCAGACGGGACTGTACAATTATAGCGATTTCACGGTGGACGGGCAATCAAACGCTTTCACCGGGCCCCATCCCCGTAGCCCTCGATCAGGTCCGCGACGACCGAGCCGATGATGACCTTGGCCTTCATGCGCAAGGGGACGTGTCGGGCGTCGTTGGTGAACCAGACCCGGATGTTTCCTTCGTTGAGGAAGATCCCCTGGAAGGGCATGACGACCAGCACCCGGATCGCCTCCCGCTCTCCCCAGGCGCCTGCCACCCGCTCGAGGCCCTCGACGCGGACTTCCAGCCGGTAGTTCTTCTTGTCGTGGTGCACGTTCAGGAAGATCGAGTCGCCGGGCCGGAGGGACGGCAGGCTCCGGACGTAGTAGAGGCAGGAGAGCGCGTCCTGGGTGTCCGGCTGGATGGGAATCACGTCCGTGACCCCGTCCTTGATCGACGTGACGACACCCTGGTCTTGGCGGAACGTGAGGTCGAAATCGTTCTTCCGCTTGCCCTCGCGCCGGTGAAAGATCAGCCGCCGTGGCGCGAGCGTGGCAGCATCCACGATGGATTCCACCCGGTTGTCCACCGGATAGAACCGCGAGATGAAGGGGGCAGACCAGGCCCTGGTGAGCAGTTCCAGCTGCGCCGGCTCGCCGGCGAACGGGTGCGCCCGCACCTCCATGACGGCCGTGCCGGCCCGCAGGTTCAGCCAGGAGAGCGCGTAGGTGAAGCGCTCCCCCCCGGAGAAGGGCCGCGACGCGACGGGCTGGGCCGGCGCAGGCCAGACCGCCTTGCCTTGGGGGGCCGCGCCCGCGGAGGGAGGCGCGGCCAGGCTAGTGAGGACGAACAGGGAGAGCGTGGCGCGCCGGATCAGCCGACGCCGATCAGGCCCCCAGGGCACGACGCGCCTCGTCCAGGTGGGACTCGATCAGCGCCTGAATGGCCGAGAGACGCTCCGGCGTCGCGGCCTCGAACCGCAGCACCAAGGCCGGCTGGGTGTTCGAGGCCCGGATGAGCCCCCACCCGTCTTCGAAGATCACGCGGATGCCGTCAATGGTGACCACGTCCCGGATCGCCAGCCCGTCCTGGCCCGGCGCACGGCCCACCCGGGCGAACTCGACGAATCGCTCCTGGACGCGCCGAACCAAGTCGAACTTGATCGAGTCCGGGCAGTCCACGCGGATCTCCGGCGTCACGCAGGTCGGCGGCAGATCGGCGATCAGCGTCGAGAGCGGCTTGCCGGCCCTGGCGAGAATCTCCACCAGCCGGCAGGAGGCGTAGATCGCATCGTCGTAGCCGAAGTACCGGTCGGCGAAGAACATGTGGCCGGACATCTCCCCGGCCAGAACGGCCGCTTCGGCCTTCATCTTGGCCTTGATGAGCGAGTGCCCGGTCTTCCACATGATCGGCCGGCCGCCGTGTTTGCGGACGTCGTCGTAGAGGGTCTGGGAGGCCTTCACTTCCGAGAGAATCGTGCTGCCCGGCCGGGCGGCGAGAATATCGCGGGCGAAGAGGACCATCAGACGGTCGCCCCAGAGGATCTCGCCGCGCTCGTCCACCGCGCCGATGCGGTCGGCATCCCCGTCGTAGCCGATCCCGACGTCGGCGCCCGTCTGCCGGACGGTGCGGATCAAGTCTTGGAGGTTGGCGACCACGGTCGGATCAGGATGGTGGTTGGGGAACCGCCCGTCCAGCTCGCAGTACAGCCCCGTCACCCGGCAGCCCAACTGCTCCAAGGCCGGCTTGGCGGCGAGCGCGGCGGCGCCGTTCCCGCAGTCGATGACCACGTGGAGCCGCTCCGCACGGACGGAGGCGAAGGTCTGCTTGAGGAAGGCCAGATAGTCGGGGATCAGCGGGCGGCTGGTGACCGTGCCCGTCCCGGAGCTGAACCGACCCGCCTCCATGACCCGCCGCAGCTCCTGGATCTCTTCGCCGTGCAGCGCCTCCCGGCCCACGCAGAGCTTGAACCCGTTGTACTCGGCGGCGTTGTGGCTGCCGGTGATCATGACGCCTCCGTCCACCAGTTGGGTGAACAGCGAGAAATACAG
>CAZTUO010000033.1:0-11256 GCA_964616355.1 uncultured Nitrospira sp. | reverse complement strand
GCCGTCCCGCCCGACCGCGACGGTCTTCACCCCCTTGTCCCGGCCCAGCGTGGCGAAGGCCCGGCCGATGCGCTCGGCGATGTCGTCGGTCAGCTCCTGACCGACGATCCCGCGGACGTCGTATTCGCGAAACAGCGCCATCTTTTCAAGCACCCCGCGCACCGCTTCCAGCGAGTAGCTCAGCGCCACTGGCTGCTCGCTAGTGGCTTCTCCCGTAGTCGTCTTGGAGCCGGACGATGTCGTCTTCGCCCAGGTAGGGCCCGTTCTGGACCTCGATGAGGTGCAGCGTCTCCTGCCCCGGATTCTCCAAGCGGTGCGGCGTCTCCCGGGGGATCGCCGTGCTCTGGCCCACCGCCAGCTCGTACACGCGCCGCCCGCAGGTGACGCGCGCCCGGCCGGCAATGACCACCCAGTGCTCGCTGCGCCGGTGATGGAGCTGCAACGACAGCCGGCCGCCTGGGCTGACGGTCACCCGCTTCACCTTGTAGCCCGGCCCTTCCTCCAGCACCGTGTAGGAGCCCCAGGGGCGGAACACCGTGCGGTGCTCCAGATGCTCGGGGGCGCCCCGCCGCTTCAGGATCTCGACCACCCGCTTGACGTCCTGCGCGCGCGCCTTCGGGCAGATGAGCGTGGCGTCCGGCGTGTCCACGACCACCATGTCGGACAAGCCGATCGTCGCCACCAGCCGCCGGTCCGCGTAGACAATCGAGTTCCGGCTGCCGAGGTCCACCACGTTCCCGCTGAGCACGTTCCCGGCCCCGTCGCGTGGCGCCACCTCCTCCAGGCTGCTCCAGGTCCCGACGTCGGACCAGGCGAAGTCCACGGGGATCATCGTCGCGCAGGACGAACGCTCCATGACGCCCTGGTCGATCGAGAGCGGCGGCAACCGCCGGTACACCGGCGCCAGCCGCGCGACCGTCGCCCCGCCCCTCGCGAGCTCGCCGAGCCTCCGGATCGCTCCCGCGAGCGCCGGTTGCAGTCGCTTCAGCTCTTCCAGAATCACGCTGGCGCGCCAGACGAAGATCCCGCTGTTCCAGTAGTAGTGCCCCGCACGCAGGTACTTCGCCGCCGTCGGGGCATCGGGCTTCTCCACGAAGCGCTCCACCCGGTAGCCGGTCAGCCCGTCTCGGGTCGCGAGCCGGTGGGCGAGGTCGGGCCGGATGTAGCCGTACCCGGTCTCGGGCCTGGTCGGGCGGATGCCGAACGTGACCAGATGGCCTCGCGCGGCCAGCTCCGCGCCCAGCCGTACGGCGGACTGGAATCGCCGGGCCCCCGTGATGACGTGGTCCGCCGGCAGCACGAGCATGATCGCCTCGGGGTCGCGGCTGGCCAGCGTCACGGCGGTCAGGGCGATCGCCGGCGCCGTGTTCCGGGCCTCCGGCTCGATGATGAAATGCCCCTGCAGCGCATCCTTCCACTCGCCGAGCTGGTACCGGATGGACTCGGCCTGCGCGGGCGTCGTCGAGAGAAAGACCCGGTTGACGGGCACGCAGCGGAGCACGCGCCGCATGGTCTGCTGGATCAGCGTCTCGTCGCCGATGATCCGCAGGAGCTGCTTCGGGTAGAGCTGCCGGCTCAGCGGCCAGAAGCGCGTGCCGCTGCCGCCGGCCATGATGACGGCGTACAGATGAGAATTGGTGCGGGGCCGCGTCATGCGCCGGAGTCGTCGTTTGCCACGCGTCGCGCGTCGCTCGTCGCGCGTCGCTCGTTGGATCGGGCCTTCTTCACGCCCCACGCCTCACAGGCTTGCCTGCCTGCGCCGCCAGGATCAGGTCGGCCACCTCCCGGACCGCCCCTTCCCCACCGCGCTTCCGGCAGAGATAGTGGACCGCCTCCCGGACCACCGGGACGGCGTCGGCCGGGGCCGCCGCAAACCCGACCGCCCGGAGCGCCTCCAGATCATTGATGTCGTCGCCCATGTAGGCGACTTCGTCCAGCGTCAGTCCATGGCGGGACGCTATCGCGCGCAGCGTCCCGAGCTTGTCTCGGATCCCCTGATGGACCTCCGGGATCGCGAGCTTTTCAGCGCGCCGCGCGACCAGCTTGGTCTCCTCCATCGTCACCAGTGCCGTGACCAGGCCCGCCTGCTGGAGCAGCTTGATCCCCATCCCGTCCCGCGTGTTGAACTTCTTCCACTCGTCGCCCGACTCCGCATAGTACATGCCCGCGTCGGTGAGCACCCCGTCCACGTCGGTGGCGAAGAGGCGGACGCGCCGGAGCGTCTGTATCAGGGACGCGCGCCCATCCCGGCGGCTCGATCGGTTGTATCTCGGGGGTGACATGGAAACCCGAATCGGCTCGGGGCGATCTTAGCAGAGCCTTCCGTGGAACGCCAACCATCGGCGGTACGGACGCCCGAAGGAACAACGGCCGGCCGCTCTCAGGGTCGGGCGCCCCGGGCCCCAGTCAGGGCGCGAAGGTCGGCCTCGACCATCTCCTGGACGAGGGCCTGGAACTTGACCTGGCAGGCCCACCCGAGCCTCTGCCCCGCCTTGGTGGCGTCCCCGAGCAAGGTCTCGACCTCGGCGGGACGGATGAGCTGGGGATCCACGACGACGTAGTCGCGATAGTCCAGCCCGACGCAAGCGAAGGCGGCCTCGGCGAACTCCCGAACCGAGTGCTGCTCGCCCGTCGCGATGACGTAGTCCTCCGGCTCATCCTGCTGCAACATCAGCCACATGGCCCGGACGTAGTCCCGCGCGTGCCCCCAGTCTCGCCTGGCGTTCAGGTTGCCGAGTCGCAGTTCCTTGGCGAGCCCGAGCTTGATCCGGGCCGCGTGCGAGGTAATCTTCCGCGTGACGAACTCGAACCCGCGCCGCGGGGACTCGTGGTTGTACAGGATGCCGCAGGCAGCCTTGATCCCGTACGCCTCCCGGTAGTTCCGGGTCAGGTGAAACCCGGCCACCTTGGAAATGCCGTAGGCCGAGCGCGGATGAAAGGGCGTGGCTTCGTTCTGGGGGACCTGAGCGACCTTCCCAAACATCTCGCTCGAGGCGGCGAAATAGAACCGGCAGTCCGGGGCACAGTCCCGGAGCGCCGCCAGCACATAGTGGGTCCCGTTGATGTTCGCGTTCAGCGTGGAAAACTCGTCCTCGAACGAATAGGTCACGAAACTCTGGGCGGCCAGGTGATAGCACTCATCGGGCTTCACCGCCTGGAACACGCGGTAGATGCTCGGCAGGCTCTCCATTGAGGCCGCGTGCAGGCGCAGCCGATCCCTCAGGTGCAGGATGCGCCAGAGCCGGTGCTCCGGATCCTCGATCGCCACGCGGCGGACGATCCCATGGACCTCGTATCCCTTCTCCAGCAGCAGCTCGGCCAGGTAGGACCCGTCCTGCCCCGTAATGCCGGTGATCAGCGCGCGCTTCATAGAATTCCCTCCGGCAGCAGACCGCGAATAGCAGGCAGCAAGCCGCCAAAGCCTCGCAGAATCATGGGCTGTCGGCTAGTGGCTGTCGGCGGCTCGCTCTTTCATGAACCGGGCTAGCGCATCCCTCCAGTGCGGGAGGGGACCGACGGCCTCGGCCAGCACCGATCCGCCCAGGACCGTGTAGGGCGGCCGAGCAGCGGCACGCCGCGCCTCCGCGGTGGTGATCGCCCGGACGGGCACTGACAGACCCGCCAGATCCACAATAGCGCAGGCAAACTCGTACCAGGTACAGTCGCCGGAGCCGGCCGCGTGGACGATCCCGCGCAGGTTGGTCTTCAGGAGACGATGGATCGCCTCGGCCAAATCCCGCGCATAAGTAGGGCTGCCCCGCTGGTCCGCCACGACCCGCAGCTCCGGCTGCTCGCGGGCCAGACGCAGGATGGTGGAGACGAAGTTCTTTCCCTGCGCCCCGTACAGCCACGAGGTCCGGACGACCAGGGTATCCGGACAGACCGCCAGGGCCCGCCGCTCGCCTTCCAGCTTGGATCGCCCGTAGGCGTTGAGCGGATTGGGCTCGTCCGACTCGACGTAGGGCGCGCGTTTCTTCCCGTCGAAGACATAGTCGGTGGACAGGGCAATGAGGCGAGCCCCGGCCTCCGCAGTCGCCCGGGCCACCCGCTCCGTCCCGTCGGCGTTGACCGCCATGGCTTGCACCGGCTCCCGTTCCGCCCCCTCCACGTCGGTGTAGGCCGCCGTATGGATGACCACTTCCGGTCTCGCCGCTCGGATGAGGCTCTCGACCTCAGGCTTGAGGATATCGAACGCGGGCCAGATGCCGAGCGTCAGCTCATGGTCTTTCAACGACCGTCGCAGTTCGTGACCGAGCTGGCCACCCGCGCCGGTGATCAGGATCCGCACGGAACGCCGTCCTTGAGCCGGTCCCGGTACATCCGCTCGTAGTAGGCGCGGAACTCGCCGGACTTGATCTTCCGCCACCACGCCTCGTGCGTCCGATACCAGTCCACGGTCGCGCGCAGCCCTTCCTCGAACGGCACCGTGGGCGCCCACCCGAGGCGCCGAAGCCGGCTGCAATCCACCGCGTACCGGCGGTCGTGCCCCGGGCGATCCTGGACGAAGCGGATCAAGGACGTGGGCTTGCCGAGGTGCTTGAGGATCAACCCGGCGACGACGAGGTTTTCCTGCTCGTTACCCCCGCCGACGTTGTAGACGCCGCCCGGCTCGCCGTGTCGCAGCACGTGCTCGATCGCCGCACAGTGATCGAAGACGGAGAGCCAGTCGCGGCGATGGCGGCCGTCGCCGTAGAGCGGCAGTGGCTGCTCGTCCATCGCGTTGGTGATGAACAGGGGGATAAACTTCTCCGGGTACTGGTTGGGACCGTAGGTGTTGCTCCCGCGGGTGATGAGGACCGGGAACCGGTAGGTCGTCCAGTAGCTTTGGACGAGGAGGTCCGCGCCCGCCTTGCTGGCCGCGTAGGGGCTCCGCGGCGCGAGCGGATCGTCTTCTGTGGACGAGCCGGACTCGACGCTCCCGTACACCTCGTCGGTGCTCACCTGCAGGAACCGCGACACCCCCGCCTGGCGTGCGGCCTCCAGCAGGACGGCCGTTCCGACCACGTCGGTCCTGGCGAAGCTGTGCGGATCCAGGATAGACCGGTCCACGTGCGTCTCCGCAGCGCAATTGACCACCACCTCGATCCCGCGCTCGCGGAAGACCCGCGCGACGATCTCCGCGTCGCAGATGTCCCCGTGCACGAAGGCATAGTCCGGGTGCCCGGCGAGGTCGGCGAGATTGTCGAGATTGCCCGAGTAGCGGAGCGCGTCCAGGTTGACGACCCGATGGCCCCCGACCACCAGCCGCCGGACCAGGTGCGAGCCGATGAACCCCGCCCCGCCTGTCACCAAAATGCGCATGGAATCGTATCGCGTCTCGCGTTATTCGTGAATCCAGGCAAGAAGAAGCTGGTCATTTACGCTTCACGATCGAGTTTGTTGGCCCCGGTCCGGGCCACGAGCTGGTTCGCGTGGAGCAGCGACTCGACCGTGCCGGCGTCGGTCCACCAGCCGTCCAGCACGTCCCAGGTAAGTTGCCCGGCCTCGATGTAGGCGTTGTTCACGTCGGTGATCTCCAGCTCGCCGCGCCGCGACGGCTTCAGCGTCCTGATGATGTCGAAGACCCGGGCATCGTAGAAATAGATCCCCGTGACCGCATAGGGCGAGGCCGGACGCTCGGGCTTTTCCTCGATCTTCACCACCCGGTCTCCTTGCAGGATCGGCACGCCGAACCGCTGGGGATCCTTCACTTCCTTGAGGAGAATCTTGGCCCCCACCTTCTGCTCCCGGAACGCCCGCGCCGCCCGGAGGATGTTGCGCTCGATAATGTTGTCGCCGAGGATGACGCAGACGGGCTCCCCGTCCGCGAAGTGCTCCGCAAGCCGGAGCGCGTCGGCGATCCCGCCCTCGCCCTCCTGGTAGGTGTAGTCCAGATGGTTTAAGCCGAACTCCTTGCCGTTTCCCAACAGCCGGAGGAAGTCCCCCGCGTTGTTTCCACCCGTCACCAGCAGGATCTCCCGCATCCCCGCGTTCACGAGCGTCTGGATCGGGTAATAGATCATCGGCCGGTCGTAGACGGGCAAGAGGTGCTTGTTCGTGACCTTGGTCAGGGGGTAGAGGCGGGTTCCGAGCCCGCCGGCCAGCACGACACCTTTCATCTCAGAAGCCCTCGGCGACGAGCTATCAGCGAGCAGTTCATGGGATCAGAGAGCCTGACGAAAGTACTCAATCGTCTTGACGAGGCCGTCCTCCAGCATCACCGCCGGCTCCCACCCGAGCAAAGCCCTGGCCTTGCGGATGTCCGGCCGGCGCACCCGGGGGTCATCCACCGGCAGCGGCAGATGCTGCAGCTCGCTGCGGCTTCCCGTCAGCTTCAGGATGAGCCTCGCGATCTCCCGGACCGTCAACTCGCGGGGATTCCCGAGATTGACCGGCTCGTGCACGCTCTCGCGCGCTGGGCCCGATCGGGCCGTCAGGAATCCGCGGTCGGTCCGCTCCGCCACCGGCCGGTCGGACTCGATCATCAGCAGAGCGATGATCCCACGGACGAGGTCGTCCACGTAGCAGAAGCTCCGCGTTTGGGTGCCATCCCCGAAGACCGTGAGCGGCTTGCCTTCCAGAGCTTGGACGATGAAGTTCGAGACGACCCGGCCGTCGTTCGGCCGCATGCGGGGGCCGTAGGTGTTGAAGATCCGCGCGATCCGCGTGTCCAGCCCATGATAACGGTGGTAGGCCATGGTCATGGCTTCGGCAAATCGCTTGGCCTCGTCGTAGACTCCGCGCGGGCTGATCGGATTCACGTTGCCCCAGTAGGACTCCGGTTGCGGGTTCACCAGCGGGTCGCCGTACACCTCCGAGGTGCTGGCCAGGAGAAACCGCGCCCCCTTGGCCTTGGCCAAGCCCAGCGCCTTGTGCGTACCGAGCGCGCCGACCTTGAGCGTCGCAATGGGCATCTCTAAGTAGTCCTGGGGGCTGGCGGGGGACGCGAAATGCAGCACGGCGTCGAGCGGGCCCTCGACGTGCAGGTAGTCGCACACGTTGTACTTTACGAAGCTGAAGCGGGCGTGCCCCAGGAGATGGGCGACGTTCTCGGCGCGGCCGGTGCTGAGGTTGTCCATGCAGACCACCTCGTGCCCCTGCCCAACCAGGAGGTCACAGAGGTGGCTCCCCAGAAACCCCGCCCCGCCGGTAATGAGGATGCGCATCCACACCTGCCGTGACACGTCACATCCGGGCGGCGGAGCAACCCGCCGCCCAGAATGCCAGAAGATACGCGAAGACTCCGCCGGGACGCAAGCGTCATTTGCCGCGGGACGGTGCCGTCACCCGCGTTCCGCGATCACGCGCCGGTACACCGCCACCGTCTCGCGCGCGGCCCGGTCCCAGGCAAACTGCGCGGCGCGGCTCAGCCCCCGCGCCCGCAAATCCTGCCGCAAAGCGGGATCCGACAAGACTCGCTCGATCGCCTTGGCGAATCCCTCCGTATCCGAGGGCTCCACCAGCAGCGCGGCGTCCCCGGCGACCTCCGGCAGCGAGGAGGCGTTGGAGCTAATGACCGGACACCCGCATGCCATCGCCTCCAGCACGGGGAACCCGAAGCCCTCATACCGAGAGGGGAACACGAAGACGGTCGCGCGCTGGTACAGCTCGATCAGACGGGGCTCACTGACCACGCCGGTCAACCGGGTCTGCCCCGCGATGCCGGCCCGACTCGCCCGTTCGCGCACATCCGGCCGGCGCCGGAAGTCCCCGGTGAGCACCAGATCGTGCAGGTCCCGGAGATCCTTGGGGAGCCGAGCGAAGGCCTCGATCAACGTGTCCACGTTCTTGGTCGGATCGGCACCGGCCACGCAGAGGACATAGGGCCGCGAGGCTGAGGGGGAGGTTTGGGGTGAGACGGGCCGAAAGCGCTCAAGGTCCACACCCGGGTACACGACGGTGATCCGATCCTCCGGAAGGCCCACCCGTTCCATGAGGTCCCGTTTGGAGCACGCGGAGTCCGTCAGGATATGGTCCATCTGCGCCCAACGGTCACCCACCAGCCAGCGCTCGACGAGGCCGCTCAGGCTCCGGCTCCGGCTCCGGCTCAGCTCGCCGAAGAGCAGCGGCTTGACGTCGTGGACGGTGACGACAAACTTGCCCCGCTTCCACGCCGCCACCGAGTCATAAGGGAAATGCAAGATATCGTGCGGGCCGACGAGGAGCGGCGCGACCTGCTCCCAGACCCGCCGCTTGAACAGGGGAAAGCGGATCAGCCGATGGCGCACGTTCGGCCGGGGGGTGAAGCCCGCCGCGGCGACCGGTGCGAGGACCTCATAGTGGCTGTCTGGATCCACGCAGCCCAGCGCCTCGATCAGCCCGCGCGCGTAGCGGCCGAGACCGACGTTGAAATGGCTCAGGTGCCAGGCCGCAATGACGATGCGCAATCCTCAGCTCCGCGCGCGGGCGAACCCGCGCAGCTCCGACCAGGTCACGGCTCGGTCCAGGAGGAGGCAGCCAGCCCCAATCGTGTTGATCGCCAGCCATTGGCTCCCATGCAACAGCGTGGCATAGGCTGCCGCCCGTGTGGGATCGGTGCCCGCCACCAGCGTGAGCCCCGCCACACAGAATCCATGGAACGTCCCCACGAACCCCGGTGCCGACGGAATTGCAATGCCGAGCAGGACCACCACGAACACCAGCGAGGACTGCACGAGCGTCAGGCCCAGGTGAAATCCCTCAGCCAGGACATGGAAGGACACGATCCCGACGCCCCAGACGAGCAGAGAAAGCCAGATCGCGTGCCACGTCTGGCGCCCACGCAGCGCGCACAGGCCTTCAATAAACCGGCGAAACAGGTCGAGTCCGCGTCGCCTCCAGGTAGGACCGTCTCCGGCGGCGAGGCGGGCCGCTTTCTCGTGAATCACCCCCTGGAACCGTCCGATCACCAACAAGCCCGCCACGAAGCCGAGGCTGAGGAGAAACCCCGCCAGCCCGACCTGCCGGAAGACCGCGCTGCCTGAGTCGGTCAACGGCGGCGACAGCATCAAAGCCAGCCCGAGGACGGCCACTAAGGCGATCACATCCAGAATCCGCTCCAGCACGATGCTGGCGAACACGACCGGAATCGGCCTGGCTTCGTTCCGTGCAAAGACCCAGGCCCGCACGATCTCCCCCAACCGGGTCGGCAGCACGTTGTTGGCCATAATCCCGATGAAGGTGGCGGACACGAGCGACCGGAGGGCGATGGCGCCTCCATTGTCAAGGAGATACCGCCACCGGATTCCCCGGATGACGAGGCTCAGCACCCCGGCACCCACGCTGAGCCCGACCCAGGCCACATGGACCCGGCCCATCTCCCGCATCAGCCCGCGGAGATCAACCCCTGTGAACGCATACCAGAGGAGCCCCGCGCTGATGAGGCTGCCCACCAACAGACCGATCGTGGCGCGGCTACGCATGGCGTTCGCTCCCCGCTCTCATGTCTGGTACTCCATAACCTTGGTCGCTCCGACGATCAGGCCCTCGCCGAACAGCACCGCGTCCGAAAGGAGCACGCGCCGGACTTCGGCCGTATGCGGGCTGGAGGCTGCCGCCCGCTTGCCCCTCGTCATGAGGAGCGCACGAATCAGCCGGTAGAGGAGGGAGCCCCGTTTCAAGTAGCGGTTCGTTTCGACCAGATCCACGCGGAACCCCCACCGGCTCAACGTGTAGCGCAACTCCAGGTACCCGATCGGGTTGATGTGGGCGATCGGCTGCTCGACGCCCGTCTCCTTGTCCACCTCGACCATGTAATGGAACTGGTCGGGGTACCCTCGGAGAAGGTAGCTGAGCCGTGACCGGATCGAGAGGACATTGGGCGTGCTGATGAAAATCTTTCCGCCCAGCTTCAGGACGCGATTGGCCTCCCGGGCCAGCAGGTGGGGGTTCTCGATGTGCTCGATGCCTTCGAGGCAGGCGAACCCGTCGAACTCGCCGTCGTTGAACGGCAGCACCTCGTTGAGGTTCGCGGGGACGCAGGGCCGGCCAGGGATGACGAACCCTTTCGGGTTAATGTCCGCGGACACCACCTCGATGCCGCTCTCCAGCAGGAAATGGGTCAGCTCCCCCGTCCCGCAGGGCACATCCAGGACGCGGCGGCACCCGGTCTCGCGGATGAGCCGAGCAACCTGGACGCGCGTCAGATGGACCGTGTTCGGCCCGCGGTGGGCCGGATCGACGTGGTCGAACTTCATTGGTTCCATGAGGTCTGGTATGATGGGGCTCGGACGCGGCTCCGCAGCAAGCCAACCCCGATGCCAACGGTCAGCGCGATCATCCCGGCCTACAACGGCGTTGCACGCTACCTCGAGCAGGCCATCCGCAGCGTGCTCGCCCAGACCTTTCGCGACCTCGAGCTGATCGTCGTGGACGACGCCTCCACCGACGACACGGCCCGGCTTGTCTTGCGGTACCCGCAGGCCCGCTATTTCCGGCGCGCCGTGAACGGCGGACAGGCGGCAGCCCGCAACGACGGGGCCCGGCTGGCTCGGGGCGAGTACCTGGCCTTCCTCGACCAGGACGACCTTTGGGAGCCGGCGTTCCTCGAACGCACTGTCCCTCTCCTGAGGGCGCACCCCAAGGCCGCCCTGGTCCACTGCGACGGCTATCAGGTGAACGAGCGGAACGAAGTTCTGGAGTACGACGCCGCGATGAAGCACACCGCCAGCATTACGCAGATGCTGCGCGGTGGGCACGACGTCGCCACCTCAGGCACCCTGTTCCGCAAGAGCTGCTTCGACGCCGTCGGCGGCTACGATGACCAGTTGACGATTTGGGAGGACATTGACCTGGCCATCCGGCTGTACGCCCACTCCCCGTTCCTGCACCACCCGCAGCCGCTGTACCGCCACCGCCTGTACGCCCGCAACGCCTCTCGGGACATTCCCTCCGAGCCGGGCGCTCCTCGCCCGGCGCCGCTTCCTCGACAAGCATGCACCCGCCTGCCGCCCCGGCACCCCCGCGGCCCAGGCGCTGGCGCGAGACTGGGCCTGCTACTACGGCGACCTGGGCAAGCTCCGGCTGGCTGAAGGTCGCCTCGCCGAGGCCCGTCAGGCCTTCTGGGAGGCCGTCCGCCGCGAGCCGCTCAACCGCAAGGCCCTGCTGCGGCTGGTCCGCGCCTACCTCCCCCTGGCTCGCCCCAGCCAGCCAGCCTCAACCGGGCACCGGTTGTAATCAGACAGTCCCCCCGGCGCGTCTCCCTGACCCAGCCAGGTGCATGGCCCGTGTCCCATCAGTCAAGCTGGAACTCCGCGCGCCAGTCGCCGTAGTCGGCGCGGCCGCCGCGGCCGCGGTGCC
>CAZTUO010000032.1:0-17154 GCA_964616355.1 uncultured Nitrospira sp. | reverse complement strand
TGCCCGAGCTGGCTCGCCCCGTCGAAGGTCACGGTGACGAGCCCCCCGTCCCCGAACCCGCCCAGGTTCTTCGTCGGAAAGAAGCTGAAGCAGGCCGCATCCCCCAGCACCCCTGCCTTGACTCCGTTCCGGCTCGCGCCGATCGCCTGGCAGGCGTCCTCGATGACCGCCAGGCCCCTGCGTCGGGCCACCTCGTTGATCGCCTCCATCTCCGCGCACTGGCCGAAGAGGTGGACCGGGACCACGGCCTTCGTCCGCGGCGTGACCGCCCGCTCGATCCGGGACGGATCCAGGTTGAAGGTGTCGGGCCGGATGTCCACAAAAACCGGTGTCGCCCCCAGCCTGGACACGGCGCCGGCGGTGGCGAAGAAGGTGAACGGGACCGTGATCACTTCGTCGCCGGGCCCGACGCCGGCCGCCATGAGCGCGAGCAGCAGCGCGTCGCTCCCGGAGGTCACGCCGACCGCGTGAGTCGCGCCCACGTAGCGGGCGACCGCCTGCTCGAACTCGGCCACTCGGGGCCCGAGGATAAACCCCTGCTCCTCGCAGACCGCCTCGATGGCGGCCATGACCTCCGCCTTGATCTGCCGATACTGCGCCTTGAGATCCAGCAGGGGCACCTGCACGGGGCCTGTCCTCCGAGAGCTGCTCAGCGATGCGCTGGTGTACCACAGTGGCGCGCCGCGCTCAAGCCATTTCCTCGTTCCCGCTCCAGCAGCAGCCGCTCGTACTCCCACTCCTGCCGCTGCACCATCTCCCGGATGTCAAATTCCTGCGGCAGGGCCTGTCCGCGCCTGCCCAGATCAGCTGCCAACTGCGGGTCGGCCAGCAGGCGCAGGACGCGCTCCGCGAGCGCCGGGACGTTCCCCGGTTCGACGAGGAAGCCGTTCTCGCCCTCCCGGATGACTTCGGCCGCGCCGTCCACCGCGGTACCGACGACCGGCACCCCGCTCGCCAGTGCTTCCAGGTACACCCGCGGCAGCCCCTCCCAGGCGGAGGTGAGCGCGAACACGTCCAGGCACCGGAGGATCTCCGGCACGTCGCGCCGCCAGCCGGGGAGCACGAAGTTCTCGGACAGCCCGAGCCGCCGGATCTCTTGCTCGATCAGCGGTCGCAGCTCGCCGTCGCCCACCAGCAAGAACTGCGCGTCGGGCCGGCGCACCCGGACCGCGGCAGCGACCCGGACGAAATCCAGCGGCCGCTTCTGCGGCTTGAACGGCGCGATCATCCCGACGACGGGCCGGGCCGGGCCGAGCCCCAGCTCCGCCCGCTTGGTGCGCCGCTCCACGCGGCACGCCCGGAACGCCGCCAGGTCCACCCCGCTCCGGACCACCAGGCACCGGTCCGGCGGGAACAGCCCGAGCGCGACGCCCGCCCCCCGGGCCGCCTCGGACACGGCGAAGAACCGTGTGGTGAATCGGCCCGTGCGGCGCTCGAGCACGATCAGGGCGCGGCGCAGCGCCGCGGGCTGATCCGGCGTAAACCCGAACCCATGGATGGAATGGATGAGGATCGGCACGCCCGCCAGCCGGGCCGCCCAGCGGCCGAGGATGCCGGCCTTGGAGCTGTGCGTATGGATGATCGCTGGGCGCAGCCGCTTGAGGAGCGCGGTCAGCGCGAGGAGCGCCCGGAGGTCGGCGAGCGGCGAGAGGAGATTGATTGGACGGACCAGCGCAGGGACCTGATGGAATTCGACGTCGGGGAGGGCCCGGGCCTCGTCGTCCAACAGGCCGGGCTCGCCGGTGATCAGGACGGGACGGAACCGCGCGCGGTCCAGGTGCGCGACCGTGTAGAGGGTGTTCTGCTGGGCTCCACCCAGCTCCAGCTTCGTGATGACATGGGCGACGGCAACCGGCCAGGTCATGTCCGGGCCAAGGCCGGCTCCGCGAGCGGCTCGCTCTGCCAGCCCCTTTGCAGCCGCTCGGCCAGCCGTTTCCCCTGGCTGAGCGCATCCTCCATGGAGCTGTGCTCCCAGCGTCCGTAACGGCCGATCGAATGGATCCCCCGGCGCTCCAGCCAGTCCAGGAGCGGCCCCACCACACGGGCCCGGTGCCGGTCGAAGAGGACATAGGCATAGCGGATGTCCCGCACATCGGCTGCCACGATCTCCTCGTTCGGCCGGAAGATCCCCGCTCGCTCCAATCCGACCCGAACTCGCCTGAGAACCTCGGCCTCGGGGATGGCGTCCTCTGGCCGGTGCGAGATCTCCACGTAGAGAGAGCTGCAGCCGGGCGGGCCGAGCGACGGCGCGAAGTTCATGGGGAAGCCGGCCCGGTAGAAGGGATACTCGGGCTCGGGGAAGTAGATCCAGTGCTTGTCCGTGAGCCGCTCGCGCGCCACGCCGAGGTTCACGCTATACACCGACACGCAGCGGAGCCCCACCGCCGCCTCGCGCAGGGGCGGCGGCAGGTCCGTGCAGCGCCGCACCAGCTCCGGAAGCGGGATCGTCGAGACTAGCCGGTCGTAGTCCACGACGCGGGTCCCGTTCGCGCCGCTACGGAAGGCCGCCCGGCGCCTCGCCGTGTCCACTTCGACCAGCTCCTCCTCGAAGGCGACCTGGCCGACCGCTGGCAGCAGGGCCTTCGGCAGGACCTCGATGCCCCCCTCCACCGGGTACAGGAAGGTCGGATTGTAGCCGAACGCCTTGTCCTTGATCCCTAGGGCACCGTTCACCACGTCCCGCAGTTCCGGCTTCGGAATGAGCCAGGAGACCCAGTCGGCTGTCAGCTCTTCCAGCGGCACCTGCCAGAGCTTCTCGTTGAACGGCACCATGAAATGTCTGGCGAAACCCTCGCCCAGGTTCTGGAGGATCCAATCCTTGAACGAGGCTGCCTGGGCGGCAAGGGGGCGGGAGGGGGTGAGCGTCGCGATGAAGCCCAGCAGGCAGTCCCGGACGACCTCTTTGGGGAGGCCGTACGTATTCACCTGGAACGGGTATTCGGTATAGGTGCCGTAGGAGTAGATGTAGGAACGGCGCTGGTGCCGCGCCAGACGGCCAGCCAGCAGCCCCTCGACCAGCGCCTTGATCTCCGCCTGGCGGAAATGCAGCAGATGGCCCGTCATGTCGAAGGTGAACCCCTGGACGCGGTAGGAGCGGCAGAGCCCGCCCACCTCCCGTTCCCGCTCGAACAGGCGATAAGGGAGACTCCGCAGGTGGAAGGCGGTGCTGAGCCCGGCCAGCCCGGCCCCGACGATGGCGATCATCGGGCGCCTCCTCCGGCCTGCAAGCCCCGCCCGTTCGCGCCCGCGAGCGGCGCCGTCGCCGACAGGATCGGCATCGGGACGCGCGTCAGCGCGACCGCGGCAAACGCCAGCCCGCCAACCGTGACGCCGATCAACAGGAGGGCCGGCTCCAGCTCCACGAACATGACGGCGAGCCCGACCCCGCCCATGACCACGGAGGCC
Organism: uncultured Nitrospira sp.; assembly: GCA_964616355.1. Taxonomy (GTDB): domain Bacteria; phylum Nitrospirota; class Nitrospiria; order Nitrospirales; family Nitrospiraceae; genus CAZTUO01. Next base: position 13,749 of record CAZTUO010000032.1, on the reverse strand, counting down.
GCGCAACTGAGCGTCACCACCTGCGGGACCGTCAACCCCCAGTGCCGCAGCCGGAGCGCCATGTGGTCCGGGCTCCCCAGGAAGATCGGCAGTCCTCGGAGCGACCGGATGTACGCGACGAAGAGCGTGTCGAAGATCGGCACGCCCAGGATCAACAGCGGCGCCGCGAGCGCGACCGGATGATCCCCTCGGTACTGGCCGATCATCGCGAGCGCGCCCAGCATGAAGCCCAGGAACAGGGCCCCTGTGTCACCCAGGTAGATCTTCGCCGGATGGAAGTTGTAGCGCAGGAAGCCCAGCAGGCTCCCGGCCAGCGCGGTCACCATGAAGGTGATCACCTGGTCGCCGTTGAGCAGCGCCACGACGAGCAGGAAGATGGCGCTCACGAGCCCGACCCCGGCCGAGAGTCCGTCCATGATGTCCAGCAGGTTGAAGGCGTTGATGATCCCGATCATCCACAGGACCGTCAGGGCCAGGGCCAGCCAGTCCGGCAGTGCCGCGATCTTGATCTGCACCCCGCTCTTGATCAGGACGAAGACGGCGAGGCCCTGGCCCGCGAGCTTGACGCCCGGCGAGAGCACGCCGAAGTCGTCAATGAGGCCGAGCAGCACGAGCAGCGTGCCCGCCAGGATCATCCCGAGCACGTCTTGGCGGAACTCGAAGGTGAACGCGAGGCTCACCAGGAAGGCCAGGTACACGGCGAGCCCGCCCAGGTAGGGCACCGGCTCCCGTTGGTGCTTGAGCCGCCCGTCCGGCGCATCTACCAGGCCGTACTTGAGCGCCGCCCGGCGCGCCACGGGGACGCCGTAGAGCGCGAGCAGGAACGCAAGGGCGAAGGTCAGGAGGAGCAGGATCATGAGAGAGCCTCCTTCTGGGTTGACGCCACGGCGCGCGCCAGCGGCGCAGGAACGGCTCGAGACTCAGCGCGGTGCTCCGACGGGTCGCCGGCGGGCTTCGCGCCGTCGGGCCGGCGCCCGATCAGGCGCGCGTAGAGGGCTTCGTGCTGCCAGACCATCGTCTCGATGGAGAACCGCGACCGCACGTGCTCCCGGCCCTGCCGGCCCAGCGACCGGGCCCAGCCAGGCGAGGCGAGCATTGCCTGCATGGCCCGGCACAGGGCCTGGGGATCGCCGGGCGGGACGAGCAGCCCGGTCTTCCCGTGGGTGACAATCTCGGGAATGCCGCCCACGGCCGTGGCCACCACCGGTGTCCCCGCCGCCAGCGCCTCGAGGATCGCGAGGCCGAACCCCTCGTAGCGGGAAGGCAGGACGAACAGCGCCATCAGCGGCAGCAACCTGGGAATATCGCGCTGGAGCCCGGTGAACACCACGGCCGGTGCGATACCCAGCGCCGCTGCCTGCCGCCTGAGCGGCTCGAGGGCCGGGCCCTCCCCGACGATGAGGAGCCGGGCGGGCGTTTCAGGGCGCTCCCGGGTCAATTGGGCGAACGCGCGGAGCAGGACTGAGAGCCCCTTGGTCGGCTCCACCAGTCGGCACACGGTCCCGATCACCGGCCCCTCGGCCGGCAGCCCGAGCGCGCGCCGATCGGCCGCGGGCACGTCTCGGAACCGATCCGGGTCCACCCCGAAGGGGATAGTCACGTATCGCGCCGGGGCCCCGCCGACGCGGTCCAGGATGAACGTGCGCACGGCGTCGGAGCAGCAGCTCATAGCCGAGGACCACCGGGCGGTCCACCGATCCAGCAGCCGGTAGCGGGGCACGCGCAGCAGCTCTAGCTCGTGGTAGGAGGAGATGACGACGGGCACGCGCAGGAGCCGCCCTGCCACGCGCGCCAGCAGGTTGGCTCGAAACAGGAACGCATGGAGGACATCCGGGCGCTCGCGCCGGATGAGGCGCAGGAGCCGCGGCAGGACCCGGACGTCGAGCCGGCCGGTGGCCCCGAGCGTCGCCACCGGGATTCCGCGTAGCCGGAGCTCCCTGGCGATGCAGCCGTCCCCTTTGAGGCCGCAGACGGTCGCCCGATAGCGGCGGGGATCGAGCCGCGAGGCCAGCTCCAGGATGTGCGCCTCCGTCCCACCGACATCCAGCCCGACGGTCAACAGCATCACCCTGACCGGTCTCGATGCAGCCGTCGCGCCGGCCCTCGCCTTCCCTGGCCTCTCGACCATCGTCCCGCCTCTCCTCAAGGCTCACACCGGCCCACCAGCGGATCCCGCGACCGGCTCCGACTCTTGAAAGATCCGCCGCAACTCGCTCCGGATGAGCGACCCGACGGCGGCCGGAGCCAGCCGCGCGCGGATATCTGCAGCCGCGCGCCGGCCCACCTGCCGGGCCGCCGCCGGGTTGCGGAAGACGTGCCGCATCCACCGGGCCGCCTCGTCCACCTCCGGCTCCGCCCAGACCTGCCCCTTCTCGTAGGCCCCGTAGCTCCGCTCGAGCACCGTCAATCGGGCTCGCACCGGAAAGCTGTTCTCCGGGGTCATAAAGTCCCGGTTCCCCGAATAATCGGTCGCGATGACGGGCTTGCCCATGGCCATGGCCTCGGCGAGGGTCAGGCCGAACCCCTCGGCCCGGTGCAGCGACACGTAGGCGTCGCAGCAGGCCAGCAGGCCCCGGAGCGCCTCCTGGGGCATCCAGCCGTCCAGCAGCCGCACGTTCGGTCGTCGGGCCGCCTCTCGGAGCCGCGCGAGGCCAGCCGGATTGATCTCCGCGTTATAGAACTTGAGCACCAGCAGCACCGGCTCGCTAGGCGCAAAGGCGCGCTGGAAAGCCTCCACGACGGCGAGGGGATTCTTCCGCTCGAACACGCTATAGAAATCGAAGATGAACAGGAACATGAACCGGTCGTCCGGCAGCCCGAACCGCCGCCGATCCGGCGCGACCCCGGGGCCCCTCGCGATCGGATGCGGGACGACCCGCACCGGGACCGGTGCGACGGCTTCCAAGGCCTCCCGGCAGAACGTGCTGGGCGTCCAGATCTCGTCGAAATAGGCGAAGCGATCCAGCCAGCGCCGCGGGAACGTCGCCAACTCCCACGCCCAGAACCCCACGTTGTACCGGCCCGCGGCGTAGTCCTGGCCCATTGCCCGGAAGAACCGGGGGACCCTGTTCGGATTGAGGTGCACGAGGTTCACGCCGTAGGGGTTGTCCCGAGACACCCGGGGCTCAAGGGCTCGATCCGCGTGCCGCGGCACCCCGAGGTCGAACCGGTTCACGACGTGGGGAATCGACCCCGCCTGGGCAGCCCGGATGGTCCCTCGCGCCCCCTCGGCTACCCCGCCTTCGGAGAGGACCGAGCCGGCGATGTTCACCCCAAACGTCGCCCGGTCGCGGCAGAAGCCTGGCGCCGCCCGCCGGGGACCCCTCCCAGCCGACCGGCTCCCGAGTCGCTCCAGGAGCGCGTGCGTGGCCAGAAAGCCCCGCTCGCCGACCACGCGGCAGAACAGGCGCCGCACTATGCTGGGCACGGGCCTCATCGGGCTGGCCTCGCCGCCGCCACGTCGAGGGTCTCCAGTACCAGGCGGGCGCTGTCCTCCCACTTCGGCGGGACGAACTGGGTGCGAATCGCCGCCGCGAGCGCCGCGTACCGGGCCGGATCGTGACACAGCCGCTCGATCCCGTCCGCGATGTCCCGCGCATCCTGCGGATCCACGTACAGGCCGAAGGGGCCGACGACTTCTCGGAAGACCGGAATGTCGCTACACACACAGGGTTTCCCCCGCGCGAGCGATTCGACGAGCGGCAGGCCATAGCCCTCGATCACGCTCGGCAGGACCGTGATGTCGCACCGGCGATAGAGCGCCTCCAGCTCGCCGTCCGGGCATCTGGGGAAGTAGAAGAGCCTGTCTCCCAACAGCCGATGCCGACGGATCCGCTCCACGAGGTCCTCGTAGTCGAAGGACGGGATGCCGACGAGGACCAGCGAGAGGTCCACCCCGCGCTCCCAGAGGAGGTCGAAGGCGTCCAAGAGCACGCGATGGTTCTTCCGCGGTTCGAACGTCGCGACGCAGAGCGCGAACCGGCCGGCCGGCCCCCGCGGCTCGTAGCCCGAGGGGACCTCCCCGTCCGATTGGGAGAATCGGTACCCCATCGGGATCGTCACCACATGGGGGGGCGCCGGGCGCCCGCGCTCCTGGCAGAACCGGAGGAACTGCTCGCGCACGAAGTTCGAGATGCAAAAGACGACGTCAAAGGACGGCAAGGCCGCGGCGTAGGGCACGAATCGGACGCGGTTGTTGACGTGGACCAGGTGCGGGTGGGTGACCGGGATCAGGTCCAGCAGAACGATCGCGGTCCTGACGCCCTTGGCCTTGAGCCGGGGCAACTGGTCGAAGATCTCGGGACTCGTCCAGATCGAATCCGCGGTAAAGTACCAGTCCCCGGCCTTGAGCTTGAGCGCCGTCTTGCGGCTCTCGACGATTTCGAGGCACGAGAACACCCCCCGCTTGAGCCGCGCGAGGGTCCGATTGCGATTGCTCAGCCGCCGCAACGCGGCCAGCGGGCCGTCCCCCAGCTTCCACGCCAGCCTGCGAACGCCGTGCGACAGGGTCCCCTCCAGCCGCTCCCCGATCGGAAAGGGGTAGAACCGGCCGTTGCGCCGCACGCTGGGCACGACGAGCCCCGGCGCCTGCTCTTCCAGCGCCCGTCCCAGTTGCCGGACCACCCGCTGGATCCCGGTGTTCAACCCGCTGTGGACGCAGTCGGTATGGTCATAGACGATCATGCAGGTGCCCTCTCATCAGAGCCTGCCCGTCAGGAGCGACAGGCAGAGGAAGCCCCACAGCCCGCTGGCCCCCGCCAGCACCAGCTTCGCCGGCCCCGGCCCCGCTTGCAACAGGATGAGCGCGCCCAGCCCGTAGAACTCGGAGAGGGCCCGCATAAACGCCCAGTCCTCCACCCACACCGCCGGGGTCAGGAGGCAGGCCAGCCCTACGTACAACGCCCAGGACAGCTTTTCGTGAGCGGCCGCCCCGGCCCTTGCCCAGATGGCCGAAGACCGTGACGGTAAAAGCCAGGATGAAGAAGACTTCGGCCAGCCGCCGGGGACTCCGGGGCGGCGCGACCGACGGCTCCCAATTGACGGCCAGGAGGCCCTGCCAGCCCGCATAGGTCAGGATCGGAACCACTCCCACGTAGAGCGGCACGTCCCCCGACCGGTCCCGGGCGTCCGTTGCCCGGCCTCGCCCCACGCCGACGAGCCCCAGCAGGGGAAAGACCAGCCCCCAGAGGGCCGAGGCTCCGGCGCTCCTCGCCAGCAGGCCTCCGATCCAGCCCAGCAGGCAGAGGGCGGCGAAGTTCACCCCCACCATCCACAGCAGCGCCGCCTCCGGGTCGCCCCCCGACACAGCCCGCACGAGCACCGGGTAGAGAATCCGCTGGTGCCGGTACATCGGGCTGTCCAGTTCGATGCCGAATTCCCTCGCCGGGCTGGCGAAGCGATCCCCCGCCGTAACAAACCGGGAGAGGTCCATGCCAGGCTGGTTGAGCCTCAACGCCAGGAACAACGCGTAGAGCCCCGCGGTCGCCAGCGCGGGCGTCCAGGAGGACGCCGTCAGGCCCGCGCGGCTCCGCCGCCAGCCGCCGACCGCTACTCCAGCATCCCTTCCGGGTAACTTCGGTAGAGCCATCTGGGCTTCTGGGTCCTCGACTCCCGCGCCTTCCGGCACCGGGCAAAGAGGTACTGCCCGAGGTCTCGGGATCGCGCGGCCACGAGCGGGATCACGCGCCTCATGGGGCAGGACGCGGCCGCGCCGTTCGGACGGACGTCCGCGGAGAACAGGGTCTCGACGTGAAACCCGCAGTGCTCGAGCAGCAGCACCAGCTCCTGCCCGGTGTACTCCCGGTTATGCCGCCCGTACGGGCCGTATCCGGAATAGGGGTCATACAGGTTCTCGCCGCCGATGAGCCTGGCCACGTTCTCGAGCCGGGCGACGTTGGGCGTCGTCAAAATCAGCACGCCGTCGTGCCGCAGAACCCGGTGTACCTGATTCAAGGCGAACACCGGGTCGCTCACCAGGTGCTCGAGCACTTCGCACAACAGCACCACGTCAAACTGCGCATCGGGATACGGGAACGGCTCCGCCTCCAGGTTGAACTGATCGAATTCCAGCGTGTCCGTCACCTCCCGCCCGTCCAGGTCCACATAGACGACCCGCTGGGCGCCCCGGGTCTGGGCCCAGCCGAAGTAATTGGCCAGCCGCAGCTCGCCGCGCCGAAAGAGCTTCAGCAGGAGCGTGGTGAAGTAGGGATTGGCGCCCAGCTCCAGGATCTGTCCTGCGTCCGTCGGCACCAGCTCCAACGTGTAGACAAAGCGCCGAAAATCGGCCCGGCAATAGGTCTCGAGCTCCGCGGCGACTGGCCGCTCATCCGACAAGCGCAGCGAGGACAGCACGCGAACCAGCTCTGCCTCCGACACCCCCGCCGGCAGGGGCAGCGGGGGGCGCAGCGGAAGCCTGTCCAGGGCGTCACGGGAAGCCAGGCGGTCGCGCCATCGCCGGACTCGACGTGTGGCCTGGCGCAAGACCTCCCACACGCGCTGCCCCTCACGACTTCTCACAAATGACCGCATAGTCCTCGCACTCGTGATAGCGGTCCGGGACCAGCTCGTTGCCCCAGAGATACCACGTGGTGATCTTCGTGAACCCGCTGGACCGGCCCAGGAACTCCACAAACTCGGGGAACAGGGGTGCCTTGTGCGTCGGGTCCACATGGAACAGTTTGAAAGCGTGGAGACAATGGGGATTGATCGTTTCGGCCACCAGCACCCCTCCCGGCCTCAGCTTCCTGTACCCCAGCTTGAAGAAGGCGTTGAGCTGCTCGAGATCGAGATGCTCGATGACCTGCGCGCAGAAGATGCCGCCCAGGTGATCGTCCGGCAGCCGTCGGAGACAGTCCTGGAAGTCGCCCAGCTCGACGTTGGAGAGGCCCCGCTTCTGGCATTGGGCGATCATGTCCGGGTTGCTATCGACGCCGCTTCCCTCCACGCGGTGCTCGCGAAGCAGCTCGAGAAACTCCCCCCGACCGCAGCCGACGTCGAGCACAGGCTCCTTGCCGAGGAAGAACGGCACGTAGAGCTTTTGCCGCTCCCGGACGACGGCCTCGTCATGGAAGACTTCCTCGAACCCGAAGTAGTCGAACCTTTCCAGGACGCGGGACGGGCCGGTGGCCCAGGCCTTCGAGAGGTGCGGCCGGATCCGGAGCCGCTGCTCGAGCACCGTGAGGCGGTGGTCCACCCCCTGCAGGTGCGTCTGCAGCCTGGAGAGCATCTGGATGTCTTCTCTCAGCACGCGCCGGAGAACCGCGCGCAGGAACTGCCCCAGGCGACGCGTGATCATTCCGTGCCCCTCCGGCCAACCCTTCCCACCCGCTCCCGGTCTTCTCCCGAGAGGTCCCGCAGTTCCGGACCTCGGTTCCCAAGGCGCACCCCCTCGAACTCCCAGGAACGGGCGAGTGTCATCATCCCTCGCCCGGTCGGCCGCACCTGCCGGATCGTGAACGCAAATCGCCGGGCCCGCCAACTCACGTAATCCAGGTCCAGGTAGTGCCCGTGCAGATCCACCTGCGAGGCCGCCACCTCCACGAGATACTCCCCAGCCTGCAGCGGCACCCGGTGCAAGGTCACTCGGATGACCCCCGCCCCTTGAGCGACATCGAGCACGTGGCGGTCCAGATGGGTGTTGAACCCGAAGCAGGGCACCCCGGCCTGGGAGAACACGCCGATCCCGAACACGGCATTCCGGACCGCCATGTGGGCCGTGAAGCCGATTTCAACCCGAATATCCTCCCCCTGCGCGAAGACATGCGCCTCCGCACCGGCGGCGGTCAGCAACCGGCACGACGTAATCTCGATCTCGCCGGAGCCCCAGCGATAGTCGTCCTGCCCACCGGAAGCGCGCGGCCTGGCCCTCGCATCACGCTCCCGGCTCCGCTGGGTCTCCAGATCCCGCACGTAGGCGTCAACGACCTGCGGCGGCGGCCCGATGCGACGGACGCTGCCCTGGTCCAGATAGATCGCTTTATCGCACCATTGCTCGACGGTCCCCAGATCATGCGAGACGAAGACGATGGTCTTGCCGCGGTCCTTGAGCGACGCCACCTCCTCCGTGCACTTGCGGCTGAAGGCCGCATCGCCGACCGCCAGGACCTCGTCAATCAGCAGGATGTCCGCCGCCACTTGCACAGCCACCGAAAACCCCAGCCGGGCCAGCATCCCGCTGGAATAGGTCCGGATCGGCTGATCCAGGAACTCCGCCAGCCCGCTGAACGCCACGATCTCGTCCAGGCGTGCCAGCACCTCCCGGCGCGTCAACCCGAGCAGAACCCCGTTGAGCACAATGTTCTCCCGCCCACTCAGCTCGGGGTGAAACCCGGCCCCCAGCTCCAGGAGCGGGCAGACGCGTCCGCGCACCTCCACCTGGCCTGCCTGCGCCCCTAGGACGCCGGCGATGAGCCCGAGCGCGGTGCTCTTGCCCGAGCCGTTCGGCCCGATCACCCCGACCGTCTCCCCCTGCTCGATCTCGAACGAGACATCATCCAGCGCCAACAGCCGCTGTCGGCGGAGGGACCGGACCGTCTCGGGCAGCCGGACGAGCGAGGTCTTCACGCCGCGGAGGAGCTGGTGATACCGCGGGTACCATTTGGAGACACGCTGGAAGCGGATGGCTGTCACAGGACCTCGGCGAATCTCGGCGCCAGCTTGCGATAGACCAGCACCCCCAACCCGCAGGCCGCGAGCCCATAGACCCCGCTGAGGGTGGCGAGCGTCCACTCGAGGCGGCCGTGCAGCAACAGCCCCTGCCAGCTCAGCATTAGGGGAGCGACCGGGTTCAGGTACACGAGGTCCCGGTATCGCTCCGGAATCATCGCACTCGAATAGGCGATCGGGGTCAGGAAGAACAGGAACGTCACGAACAGCGTGGTCAGCCGGTCTAGGTCCCGGAAGAACAGGTTCACGGAAGCGAGCGCCAGGGCGGCTCCGTACACCAACAGGAACTGGACGGCGAGCAGCAGGGGGAGCCCGAGGAGCCAGGTCCAGGACGGGAGCGCTCCGTAGGCGAGCCCAAACCCGAGGATCACGGGCACGGACAGCAGCAGGTGAAGCCCGTCGGTGAGGACGGTGGCGGCAACCAGGACGTGGCGCGGAAACCGTACCTTTTTGACGAGGGTGGCGTTCGCGAGAAAGATCGTCGGTGCCGCGCTCACCGAGTGGGCCAGCCAGTGCCAGGGAAAGAGGCCGGCGATGAGAAACAACGGATAACGCGGAATGTCCACCCGCAGGACGAGCCCGAACACCATGCAATAGAGCAAGGCGAAGGCGAGCGGATTGGCCACGGACCAAGCGTATCCCAGCCAACTGCTCTTGTAGCGGGCCTTCAGCTCCTTGGCGGTCAGCACGAGGAACAGGTCGCGCAGGTGCTCGGCGCGCGCCCCGGGTCCCGCCGCCAGCCGCAGCCAGCGGGGAGCAGCCACAGTATCCAGGCCCTTCGCCATGCGGAGCTCAGCCCTCAGAAATCACGGCGGTGAAACACCGCACAGGAACCCGCGAGCAGCAGCACGATATAGACGGCCCCGTACGCCGTGGCGAGCGCCTGGTAGGACAGGCTGACCGGCTCGCCGTAGGCCGCTGCCCCCTTCACGTTGAACAGCTCCAGGTTGGGAAACAGGTAGTACAGCCCACTCGTCACCGCCTTGACGGCCTCGCTGTGGCTCTTCTCCGCGATCCCCTTGAGGTCGTTGGTGAGGTGGCCGATCACGTAGAGTCCCAGCGTCATGATCGCGCTGAGCGTCGTCGTGCTGAAGGTCGAGAAGAACAGCGCGAGCGCGGTCACCAGGAGGATCTCGACGAACATGAGCGCCACCGCCTGGAGCAGGCCCGCGTGCACCGGCGCCTGGACCATCCAGAGGACGGCCAGGAAGACGACCAGCATGACGGTCACGTTCACCAGCAGGGTCAGGGCCAGGCCGGCATACTTGCCGAGGATGAACGCGCTCCGGCTGATCGGCCGCGCCATGATCGTGTAGATCGTCCGCCGGTCAATCTCCTTGCTCACAAGCCCGATCCCGACGAAGATCGCGATGATTACGCCGACCAGGTTGATGGCCGTCAGCCCCAAGTCCGTCACGATCTTCTCCTGCTCCGCGATGGTCAAGCCGCCCAGGACGACCGACGCGCCGATGAGCAGCACCGCGAACATCAGCAGGTTGTACAGGATCCGGTCCCGGACGTTCTCCCGAAAGGTGTTGAGCGCGATGACGCCGATCCGCCACACGGCCTACGCCCGCCCCTCCGCCCCGGGCGGCGTCCGCTCGTCGAACAGCTCCTCGAGCGAGCCCTTCTCAGGCGTCACGGAGACCAGACGGCCACCTGCCGTGCGGATCGCCGCCAGGACCTCCTCCAGGCGCTCCGGCCCGGGCAGGACGATCAGCGATTGCCGCCCCTGCTGCAGGACCCGGGTGGCCATCCCGGCAATGGCTGGGATCCGGGCGGCCGCGAGCCCCTCGCAGACGACCTCGACGGATTGCGTGTGGCCGCGGCTGACCAGCTCGTCAATCCGCCCCTCGGCCCGGAGCCGCCCCTTGACGAGGACGCCCACGCGGTCGCAGAGCAGCTCCACGTCGGGCAGGATGTGCGTGCTGAAGAATACGGTCTTGCCCTGGTCCCGCAGGCCCAGGATCAGGTCGCGCACCTGCTTGCGGCCGATCGGGTCCAGCCCCGACATGGGCTCGTCCAGGATCACCAGCTCGGGATCGTGGATCAGCGCCTGGGCCAGGCCCACCCGCTGCAACATGCCCTTGGAAAATTTCCTGAGCTGCCGCGTCCGTGCGTCCGCCAGCCCGACCTGCTCGAGCAGGCGCGTCACGCGCTCCGCCAATTCACGCCCCCCCAGCCCCGCCAGGCGTCCGTAGAAGGTCAGGAACTCGTCCGCGGTCAGGTACTCGTAGAAGTAGGGCGCCTCTGGCAGAAAGCCGATGCGGGCGCGCGTCCGGACGTCTCCGGCCGGCTTGCCCAGCACTTCCGCGGTGCCCCCCGTCGCCCGTGCCAAGCCCAGCAGAATCTTGAGCGTGGTCGTCTTGCCGGCGCCGTTCGGCCCGAGAAAGCCGTAGATCTCGCCCCGCTGCACGGAGAGGGAGAGTCCGGCCAGTGCCCTCACCGGCGGCAGTCCCGGCCAGCCCGGCTGATAGACCTTCTGCAGCCCCTCGACCAGCACGACGTCCATCGCGTCGAGCCCCCACCTCCTCATTCTCTCCTAGGGCACCGGTTGCGGCAGGGTCCGATGGACCCGGAGCCGCTCGCCCAAGCCGGTGCTCGTCACGGTCCCGGTGGTGACGTTGAGCCGGTACTCGCCGCCGAACGGCTCCTCGGGAAGGCGGGGGAGGATCCCGCCGGTCACCAGGTCCTCAAGCCGACCAGGCAGGGTCCCGTACCGGGCGCGGTAGCGGCGCACGCCCTCTTCGAGCAGCCGGATATCCCGCTCCGCCACGACTTCCTTGATTCGCCGCGCCAGGCCGTCTCGCACCCGATCGTCCTGCGTCTGCACGTACAGCCGCTGCAGCAACTCCAAGGCGGCAGCCGGGTCACCCGCCTCGACGCTCATCCGCGCGGCGAGCCTCGGCAGATACTCCGGGGCGCCGGGCAGCGCGGAGGCCAGGCGGAAGTATTTCGCCGCTTCGCCCGGGTCGTGCAGCTCGAAGTAGTAGTTGTAGCCCAAGAAGAACGGGAGCTGCCAGACGTCGGGGTTGTGTCGCATCCCTTTGGCGAGCAGCACGTTGCTCTCCTTGGGCAGGCGGGCCCACACGCTCAGGATGCTGCCCGCTGCCTGGTAAGCGAAGGCGAACTTGGGATCCAGATCAGTCAGCACGTCCACTGCATGGAAGGCCCAGCGATAGCCGGCGACGGTCTGGCTCCGCTCGCCGAGCTGCTGGACGACCTGCAACCAGATCAGGTCGGCGACGAGCTGGCGGTATCCCAGGACCGCCACTTTCAGGTAGTCGCCCTTCGGTAGGTAGGAAAGCTCGGTCGCGCGGACGGCCGCCGGCCGCTGGCGTTCCAACGCGACGAACAGGCCCGCAGCCGCAGCGACACAAGCCAGGAGCAGCGTGGCGGTCCACAGGCCGGTTCTGCCGATCGCCGCGGTCACCGGCGCGCTCACGTGCGGGCCCTTTGCCCAGCGGCCCGCTCCAGCGCGGCCGCCAGCCCGGCCGCGTCGGCCGTGAGGAACCGCTGCGCGATTGGGTCCTTCGGCCGGTTCGCATACCGCTGCTGGCGGACCAGGATCTCCCGATGCTCACGGTGCGCCGCCTCGAGCCGACCGGTCGCCAGGTACTGCCTCGCCAGCCACTCCCGGCCCGGCAGGAAGTTCGGCTCAACCTCAATCGCGTGGCGGACCGAAGCCTCGGCCCGATCCCGTTCCCCCAGGGCAAGGTACAGCCGGCCGAGCTCGAACGGATAGGAGGGGGAAAAGGGCTCCAACGCCGCGGCCCGCTCGTACAGGGAAATGGCGGCGCGCAGCCAGGCGGTCCGTTGCGCCTCGCTGAACCCCGATCGGCTCGTCGCCAAGGCCACGGACACGTGCCCGAGCAGCGCGGGCAGCCGGCCGTCCAGCGGGTTCAGCGCCATCGCGGCCTCCAGCTCCTCGACGGCGGCCTTGGCCGCCTCGACCCGGCCGCTCTGCTCGTAGAGCCGGAAATACGCGGCCGCGAGCGCGCTCCGATACAGGGCCTTGCCCGGATCCCAGGCGACCGCCGTTCCGAGCCGGGCGAGCGCGCCGCGCATGTCCTGTCGCGCCGCCGCCCGCTGTCCCTCCTCGTAAGCCGCCCACCCCAGCCCGATGCGGAGAACCTGCGCGACGGCCACGATGACCGCGAGCGTGCCCGCCGCGGCCCACGCGAACCGGAACCGGAGCGGAACGGTCCGGAGCGGCTCTGGCCCGCGGCCCTCCAGCCGCCGGACCGAGAGGATCACCGCGACGCACAGCGTCAGCACGATCGCGATCGCCGGCTCATGGAGGTTGGAGTCCACGGCGGCGTGCACCAGGATCGAGGCGGCTCCGCCCGTGACGCCGGCGAGCACGCCCCGTTGCCAGCGCCGGAGCCGCGTCCGCCAGCCGGCGGCGGCCTCTCGCGCCACGCGAGCGAGCCCCCAGCCAAAGATTAGCAGGCTCGCCGGGCCGAGCTCCACGCCCATTTGCAGATACTCGTTGTGCGGGGTCACGGCCATCCGGCCGTAGCGGGCCACCTCGCCGTCCACGGGGAACGCGTAGCGGGGGTACACATACTGGTAGAGGCCGAGCCCGACCCCGAAGGGATGGTCAGCCATCTGGCGCAAGGCGGTCTCCCACATCTGCCAGCGGGCGTAGCCCACCGGGTTGGTCAGATGCTCGGTGACGATCCGGTCGCGGACCGGATTGGGCGCGACCGCGCCGAGCAGCGCCAGCAGGACGATCGCGAGCAAGCCGGTCCGGCCGAACCGCAGCACGCCCACGATCCCGGTTCCCGCCAGCAGAGCCAGAGCGCCGCCGCGGGACCCGGTCCCCGCAATCGCCAGCAGGAGCAGCGCGAGGGCGCCCGCCGCCGCGACCGCGCGCATCCAGCCGCACGCCCCCCAGCGGCGGACGCGGTCCCACCGGCGGTAACACAGGAACGCCAGCACGATGCAGGCGATCGCAGCCAGGTACCCGGCCAGGAAATTCGGGTTGAAAAACGTCCCGGTCGGCCTCAACGTCCCCCCCCATCCCCACTGGACCAGCACCCAGCCAGCCTCGAACAAGCCCATGCCGGCCACGACCAGCAG
>CAZTUO010000031.1:7088-17392 GCA_964616355.1 uncultured Nitrospira sp. | reverse complement strand
CGGTGCCCGGAGGGCTCTGCATGCGGGCCAGCGGCGGGCGGGGGAGAAGCGGCGGGGCGATCCCCGGGCGGACGCGCGCCTCGCGGGACGACCTGAAGGCCGTCGTGAGCGGCCTCCGCGGGGAAGTTCGGTTCCGCGCGCCGCTGCGGGACTATACCTCCTTCCGGATCGGCGGGCCGGCCGACGTGCTGGTGACCCCGGCCGACATCGAGGACCTGGCGCGCCTCGTGGCGCAGGCGCGCGAACACCGCGTCCCGGTCTTCGTGATCGGGGGCACGAACCTGCTCGTGCGCGACGGAGGGATCCGCGGCATCGTCGTGAGCCTAGCCAAGCTGAACGCGATCCGGGACGAGGGGGACGGGGTGATCTACGCCGAGGCCGGAGTGGGGATGCCGACCCTCATGGGGTACGCGATCGCCCGGTCCCTCTCCGGATTGGAGTGGGCCGCCGGCATTCCCGGGACGGTCGGCGGCTGCCTCGTGATGAATGCCGGCACGCGGCTGGGCGAGATGAAGGACGTGGTGCAGGGCGTCCGGATGGTGGACCGGCGTGGGCGGCTGATCGACCTGGCGGCCTCCGAGGTCCGGTTCAGCTACCGCCGCGCACACCTGCCGCCCGGCGTCGTGGCCGCCGTCTGGGTCAAGCTCGCTCCGGGAGACCGGGCGACGATCCGGTCGGTCGTGAAGGAGTATCTGCGCTATCGGAAGGAGACGCAGCCGTTGACGCTCCCGAGCGCGGGCTGCGTGTTCAAGAACCCGGGGGCGGAGCCGGCCGGGCGGCTGATCGAGCGGGTGGGGCTCAAGGGCGTGCGGGTCGGCGACGCGCAGGTGTCCGAGCGGCACGCGAACTTCGTCGTGAACCTCGGCCGCGCCCGCGCCGCGGACGTGCTCGCGCTGATCAAGAAGGTCGGGCGGACCGTGGAGGAGCGGACCGGGATCACGCTGGAGCTGGAGCTGAAGATCGTGGGGCAGCCGTGAGAACCCGTGACGGGTGACGAGGGCGGACAGGAATGAGGAATCAAGCGCGTCCCACGCCTTTGACTGACGCGCGGATCGGCGTGCTGATGGGCGGCTGGTCGTCGGAGCGGGAGGTGTCGCTCCGGACCGGCGTGGCGGTCCACCGGGCGCTGCTCCGCCGGGGGTACCGCGCTGTCGCGATCGACGTCGGGCCTGCGGTCGAGCGCCAGTTGCGGGCCAAGAAGGTGGAAATCGCGTTCCTCGCGCTCCACGGGCCCGGCGGGGAGGACGGCACGATCCAGGGCCTCCTGGAGTTCATTGGCATCCCCTATACGGGTTCCGGCGTCCGGGCGAGCGCGATCGCCATGCACAAGGGCATGACCAAGACGCTCCTGACCTGCCACGGCGTTCCCGTGCCCAAAGGCGCGGTCGTGCGGGCGAGCGAGCCCGAGGTCCGGCGCTTCCGGACGTTGCCGGCCGGCCTCACCTGGCCGGTCGTCGTCAAGCCGGCCAGCCAAGGGTCCACGATCGGGGTCAGCATCGTCCGGGAGCCGGCACAGTGGGGCTCCGCCCTGCGGGAGGCGCATCGCTACGATCCCGAGGCGCTCATCGAGGCCTACATCCCGGGCCGCGAGATCACGGTTGCGGTGCTGGGCGGGACGGGAGCGCCGGACACGCTGCCGCCCGTGGAGATCGTCGCGCCCGGCGGCTTCTACGATTACTCGGCCAAGTACCGGAAAGGGCGCACGCGCTATCTCTGCCCGGCGCCGCTCGCGCCACCGCTCGAACGGCGGCTGCGCGGGCTCGCGCTGCGCACCTATCAGCTCATCGGCTGCGCGGGAGCGGCGCGGGTGGACTTCCGGGTCACGCACGCCGGCCGGCCCTACGTGCTGGAGGTCAACACCATCCCTGGGATGACGGAGACGAGCCTGCTGCCAATGGCCGCGGCGGCCGCCGGGCTGAGCTACGATGCGCTGACCGAGCGGATCCTCGCGTCCGCGCTCGCGCGCCAGGCCGCGATGCGGCAGGGCCGGCGCGATCCGGCCACGGCGGTGGGGTCGCGCAGGAGGGCCGGGCTGTGAGGCGCACAGCGCGCAGAGCGGGTTGGATGGCCGAGGTGTACTGGGGCGGGCGGCTGCGGCCGAAGCCGGCGCGTCGGCGCAAGGGCGCGGCGCGCCGGGCCGTGCTCCTGCTCGCCGGGCTGCTGGGAGGGGGATTAGCGCTCTGGGGCGGGGCCGAGGGCTACCGGGTCGTGGCACCCGTCGTGGCGGAGTGGCTCGCGGTGCGGGAGGTGCGGGTCGAGGGTCTCGGGCAGGTGACGAGGGGCGAGGTCTTGGAGCGGCTGGCGCTGGCGCCGGGCGAAACCCTGCTCTCGGTCCGGCCCGCCGCGCTCGCGGAGCGCTTGGCGGCGCATCCCTGGATCAAGCGAGCGACGGTCACGCGCGTCTTTCCGCACACGCTCGCGGTGACGATCACGGAGCGCCGCCCGGCCGCCGTGGTGCGGGCGCCGGCGATGACCGTCTCGGTGGACGAGGAGGGGCACTTCCTGTCGGTGCTGCCGGACGCCGAGAGCTCCTCGCTCCCGGTGCTCGTCGGGGTGGATCCGAAACGGCTGCTGGAAGGGGAGGACCCGGCGCGCCGGGCCGTCCGGGTCGGGATCACGGTCGCCGAGGTCCTGAGCCGGTCCTTCGACGGCCGGCCGGAGGTGGACGTCGCGAATCCGGAGCATCCGGTGGCCTACTTCAACGGCCTCCGGTTCCACTTCGGGGCCTCGTCGGTCGAGGAGCAGTGGGCCCGCTACCAGCAGGTTGAGCAGGCGTTACGCGTGAGCGCTGGGACCGAGGGAGCGATGCCAGGCGAGGAGATTGATCTTCGCTTCCCGGGGAAAGTCATCCGTCGCGGAGGGGGGTAACCAACCGTGGCCAAACGAGACCAGATCGTCGTAGGGCTGGACATCGGCACGACCAAGATCGTCGCCGTCGTCGCCGAGGTAACCGAGGACGGCGGGGTGGACATCGTGGGGGTGGGCTCGAGCCCCTCCCGCGGCCTCCGCAAAGGCGTCGTCGTCAACATCGAGAGCACGGTCGAGTCCATCAAGAAGGCGGTGGAGGAGGCCGAGCTGATGGCGGCGGTCCAGATCAATTCGGTCTATACCGGCATCGCCGGCAGCCATATCTCCGGGATCAACTCCAAGGGGGTGGTCGCGCTGAAAAAGCAGGAGGTCACCCCCGGCGACGTCCGCCACGCGGTGGCTGCGGCGCGGGCGCTGGCGGTGATCCCGCCGGACCGGCAGGTCCTCCACGTGCTCCCGCGCGACTTCATGGTGGACGACCAGGACTCCATCCGCGACCCGCTGGGGATGTCGGGCACCCGGCTGGAGGTGGACGTGCACATCATCACCGGCGCGGTCACCTCGGCGCAGAACATCATCAAGAGCGTGAACGGCGCGGGGCTGGACGTCGTGGACATCGTGCTCCAGCCGCTTGCCTCCAGCGAGGCGGTGCTGACGGCCGAGGAGCGGGACCTCGGCGTGGCCATGGTGGACCTCGGGGGCGGCACCACGGACCTGGCGATCTTCGTCGAGGGGAGCATCCGCCACACGGCGGTGCTCCCGATCGGCGGCCAGCACCTGACGCGGGATCTTGCGATGATCTTGAAGACCCCGCAGGCGGAGGCCGAGAAGGTCAAGATCAAGCATGGGATCGCGCTGGCGGAGCAGGTTGCGGACGAGGAACTGGTGGAGGTGCCGAGCGTGGGCGACCGGCCCCCGCGGAGCGTGCCCCGGCGCGAGGTCGCCGAGATCATCCAGCCGCGGGTCGAGGAGATGTTCGAGCTGGTCCGCGACCAGATCACCAAGACTGGCTACGAGGGGATGCTGGCGGCGGGCGCGGTGATCACGGGCGGTACCTCGCTGCTGGCAGGGATGGTGGACGCGGCGGAGCGGGTGCTCGACCTGCCCGTTCGGCGGGGGCTGCCCACCGGCGTCGGTGGGCTCCGCGACATCGTCCACAACCCGATGTATGCGACAGGTGTCGGGTTGATCCTGTATGCGCGCCGCCACGCGGAGGACCTCGAGGCAGCCGGGCTGCGGAGCGGCCGGCGGTTCGGACGGGTGTTGGACCGGATGCGGGCCTGGATGTTCGAATTCTTCTAATGAAGCTGGCAGCGGGCAGCAGAGGGCTCCGAGCTGGTGGCTATCGGCGGGGCGCTATAGGCTAAGGAGGGGACACGATGTATTCATTCGAGGAAGACGAGATCATGCCGGTCCGCATCAAGGTCATCGGGGTCGGCGGGGCTGGCTGCAACGCCGTCAACACGATGATCGCGGCGGGGCTGAGCCGCATCGAGTTCATCGCCGCCAACACGGACGTGCAGGCCCTGGGCAAATCCATGGCCCCCTTTAAGGTCCAGCTCGGCGTCGAGCGGACCCGCGGGTTGGGCGCGGGAGCCAAGCCCGAGGTCGGTAAGGAGGCGGCCCTCGAGAGCAAGACCCAGATCCGGGAGGCCCTGGAGGGGGCCGAGATGGTCTTCGTCACCGCGGGCATGGGCGGCGGGACCGGCACGGGCGCCGCGCCGATCGTGGCCAGCCTCGCGCGCGAACTGGGTATCCTGACGGTGGGGGTCGTCACCAAGCCCTTCGCCTTCGAGGGCAAGCGGCGCATGAGCTACGCCGAAGAGGGCGTCCGGGAGCTGCGGAAGCACGTGGACACGCTGCTGGTCATTCCCAACCAGAAGCTGATGTGTCTGGTGGACAAGAACACCCCCTTGCTCGACGCCTTCAAGGTTGCGGACGACGTGCTGCGGCAGGCGATCCAAGGGATCGCGGACGTGATCACCACGACCGGCCACGTGAACGTGGACTTCGCCGACGTGCGCACGGTGATGACCTATACGGGCCGGGCCGTGATGGGGATGGGGGTCGCGCGCGGTACCAACCGCGCGGTCGAGGCGGCGCAGAAGGCCGTCTCCAGCCCGCTGCTGGAGGACGGGAGCGTCGCCGGCGCCCGCGGCGTGCTGCTCAACATCACCGGCGGGGCCACCCTGTCCCTGCATGAGGTCGGGGAAGCGGCCTCGATCATTGAAGAGGCGGCGGACCCGGAAGCCAACATCATCGTCGGACAGGTGATCAACCCGGAGCTGACCGAGGAGATCGTCGTGACGGTCATCGCGACCGGCTTCGATCGGGAAGAGCCTGCGGCCCGGCTCGGGGTGTCCGAACGGAAGCTGCACCACGAGCGGGCCGCCGTCGGCGGGCGGGCCCTGCAGCCGGCCACCGCGTCGGTCACGGTGCCGGCCGACGAGGGGCGGGCGACCGCACCGGACCTGGACCGGCCCGCCGCGCTCCGGAAGTTCGGCCCGCCGCGCGAGCGCCAGGAGCGGCTGGGCCTGGACCTCGAGGACGAGTGGGACGTGCCCACCTTTCTGAGGAAACGCGCGGACTAGCGTCAGTCGTCATAACGAATGACGGGTTCATGGCATGCCACCCGGCGTCATCACGATCCCCGCATTCGCGACCCCCCGAGACGGGGTGCGCCACTTCTTCGGGACGCGACTGTCCGAGGGGCTGCCGCTGAACTGGCCGACGGGCCGCGGCAGGGCCAAGCTGACCGTCGTCGCGGTCGAGCAGGTGCACGGGACGAACGTGCTCGTCCTGGATCGTCCGGTCTCGCCCGGAGCCGTCTTCTTGGGCGGCTGGGACGCGCTAATGACGAACCAGCCGGGGGTCCTGCTGACGGTCCGGACCGCCGACTGTGTCCCGGTCCTGCTCCACGATCCGGTCCGGCGGGTGGTGGCCGCGGTGCACGCTGGCTGGCGCGGGGCGGTGGCCGGGATCATTCCGCGGACGCTCGAGACGATGCGGCGCCGGTTCGGCTCGACTCCGGACTCGCTGCGCGTCGGCCTCGGGCCCTCGGTGGGCGCCTGCTGTTACGAAGTGGATGAGCCGGTCCTGTCGCGGCTGCGGGCTGGATTTTCGGACTGGACAGCCGTGGCCGTGGAGACCGGGGCGGGGAGGGCAAAGCTGGATCTCCGGCTCCTCATCCGCCTGCAGGCGGAGTCTCTCGGGGTGCGGCTGGACGGCGTTCACGCCGTCAACCTCTGCACCGTCTGCTACCCCAAGCTCTTCCATTCGTACCGCCGCGACGGCACCGTCCGCGGCACGATGGTCAGCGGTATCTTCCTGGCCCGCGGCAACGAGGCACGATGAAGGATGAACGCTGAAGGCGGAATGGTGTAAGATTCCCGCCTGAGCCCAACCGTCGTGCTTCGGTCGGCGTTCCGCCCGGATCGCGTTGGAAGACTGTGGATGATGCAGCCGATTCGGAGATCATTGGCCGCAATGTCAGAACGGTGATCGAAGGAGTCCGGCGGGCTGCGGCCCGTGCGGGCCGCGCCCCGGAGGCGGTGCAGGTCATCGCGGCGACGAAGGGAGCCTCGCCGGAGCGGATCCGGGTCGCTGTCGAGGCCGGCCTGCGGATCCTTGGCGAAAACCGGTTGCAGGAGGCCCTCCCGAAGATCAAGGCGCTGGCCGACCGCCCGGACCTCCGCTGGCATTTCATCGGGCGGCTCCAACGCCGGAAGGTCAGGGCGGTGGTCGGGCAATTCGAGCTGATCCATTCGGTGGACAGCCTCGAGCTGGCGAGCGAGATCGCGCGTCGCGCGGGGGCGGCCGGGGTCGAGCAGGCGGTGCTGCTCGAGGTGAACTTGGGCGGCGAGACCAGCAAGGGCGGGTTCGCCCCCACGTTCCTGCCGGAGGTCCTCCCCGAACTGGACCGGCTGGCGCACCTGCGTGTGAAAGGGTTGATGGCGATTCCGCCGCCGACTCCGGACGCGGAAGGGGCCCGGCCCTATTTCCGGCGGCTGCGCGAGCTGGCCGCGTCGCTGGGAGCGGGTTGGCGCCGGGTCCGGCTGCACGAGCTGTCGATGGGCATGTCCCAGGACTACGAGGTGGCTGTCGAGGAGGGCGCAACGATGGTGCGCGTCGGGACGGCGATCTTTGGCGCGCGGCCCCAATGAGCGGCGGGCCGAAGGTCTCCCAGCGGATCGCGCTGCTGGGCGCTGGCCAGATGGGCGAGGCGCTCCTGGGCGGTTGGCTCGCGTCGGGCCTCGTCGAGCCGGCCGGGGTTTGGGCGACGGATGCGTGCACGGAGCGGCGGGACCTGGCCAAGCGACGGTTCGGCGTCCGCGTCGGCGCCAGCAACGCCGAAGCCGCCGCCTGGGCCGAGCTGATCGTGCTGGCGGTCAAGCCGCAGGTCCTCGACCAGGTGTTGGAGGAGATCGCGCCGGTGGCGGGCCCGCGCTTGGTGCTCTCGATCGCGGCGGGCGTTCCCATCGGGCGGATCGCCGGCCGGATTCAGAACGGCGGCCGGGTCGTGCGGGTCATGCCGAACGCGCCGGCGCGCGTCCGCGCGGGGGTCTCTGCGCTGGCGTTCGGGCCAGGCGTAACGGAGGTCGAGGCGGAGACCGCCCGACGCCTCTTCGAAGCGGTGGGCGCCGTCGTGGTCGTGGAGGAGCGGCTGATGGACGCGGTGACCGGCCTGAGCGGCAGCGGGCCCGCCTACGTCTGCCTCGTCGTCGAGGCGCTGGCCGACGGCGGCGTGAAGATGGGGCTGCCGCGCACGGTGGCCGAGCGGCTGGCCGCCCAAACCGTGCTTGGCGCCGCGCGGCTGCTCGTGGAGAGCGGCGAACATCCCGCCAAGCTGAAGGACCGCGTCGCGTCGCCGGGCGGCACGACGATCGCCGGGCTGGCCGAGCTGGAGCATGCGGGGGTGCGCGCGAGCCTGATCGCGGCCGTCGAGGCGGCGACGCGGCGATCCGAGGAACTGGGAGGGTAAAGGGTAATGTTCGTCGCGGGGAATATTCTGCAGGGGCTCGCCGTCGTCGCGGATACTGTGCTGTGGCTCTACATGTGGGTAATCATCGTCCGCGCGCTCATCTCCTGGGTCAATCCTGACCCCTGGAATCCGATCGTGCGGTTCCTGGAGCGGGCGACGGAGCCCGTCCTCTACCCGATCCGGCGACGGTTGGGCTGGCGGATGGGGATTGATCTGTCGCCGATGATCGCCATCCTCATCATCATCTTCCTGCAGTACGCCGTGGTCGAGTCGTTGAAGGACATTGCGACGCGAATGCGGTGATGGACCACCTGAGAGGCGACCGATGAAGATCACCCCGCTGGACATCCAACAGGTCGAGTTCAAGAAGCGGCTGCGGGGCTATGATCCCCGGGAGGTGCGCGAGTTCCTCGAGGACGTAGCGCAGACCGTCGAGGGCCTGGCCCGGGAGGGAGCGGCGCTGCGCGAGCGGCTGGCCCAGGCGGAGCAGCAGCTCGCGGAGCTGCGGAAGGCGGAGATGACGCTTACGCAGACACTCGTCTCCACGCAAGCGATGGCGGAGGGCCTCAAGCAGGCGGCCCAGCGGGACGCGGAGTTCATCATCCGGGAGGCTGAGCTGAAGGCCGCGGAGCTGCTCCGCGGGGCGCGCGAGGATCTGGCCGCGCTCCAGCGCGACCTCACCGACCTTCGGAAGCAGCGGGTCCTGGCCATCGAGCGCCTCCGCTCGACGCTCCGGACCTTCGAGCGCCTTCTGGAGGTCGAAGAGGGGGTCGAGGAGCAGGCCGAGGCCGCGGCCCGCCCCCAGAACATGTGAGGCCGCCCGACCGCATCGCCGAGACCGTCGAGGCCGCCGTCGCCGCAGGGACGTTCCCCGGCGCGGTCCTCTGTGTCCGCCTCCGCGGCCAGGTCGCCTACCATCGGGCCTTCGGGCTAGCCGCCCGACTGCCACAGGCCGAGCCCGCCGACCTTGCGACCGTCTACGACCTGGCCTCTCTCACCAAGCCGCTTGCGACCGCCACGGCGATCCTCTGTCTCCTCCAAGAAAGCGTCCTCCGACTGGATCAGCCGGTCGAGCGCTGGCTCGGCGAGCTGAAGGGCACGCCCGTCGGTCCCGCAACCCTCACCCACTTGCTGAACCACAGCGCCGGGCTTCCGGGCTGGCGGCCGTTCTACGAACGGATCCCCGAGGCCGCGCGGGCCGATCCCGGCGTCCGCGGGAGCGCCGCAGCCTGTCGCCTGGTGGTGGCGCTGATCGGGCAGGAGGCGCTGCTCTACCCGACAGGCACGCGCAGCTTGTACAGCGACCTGGGGTTTATGCTCCTCGGCCTCGTCGTCGAGCGGGCGAGCGGGGTCGGCCTGGCGGAGTTCTGCCGCGACCGGATCTTCGCGCCGTTGGGCGCGGAGCCGCTGTACTTCGTGCGGACCGGGCCGGGCGGGCCCCTCGAGCCGATCGGGTCGGGGCCTGGCGGCCGTCGGGTGGCCCCAACGGAAGAGGAGGGCTGGCGGGGGCGGCTGCTGAGGGGCGAGGTCCACGATCAGAACTGCTTTGCCATGGGCGGGGTCGCCGGCCACGCGGGGTTGTTTGGCACGGCGGCGGCGGTGGCGACGGTCTCGGGAGCGTGGCTGCAGGGCTGGTTGGGGCGAGACGGCTTGCTGCGGCCGGATCTCGTCCGACTGTTTACGACGCGGCGAGCGGAGACGCCGAGCTCGAGTTGGGCGCTGGGCTGGGATACGCCGTCGGCGCCCTCGTCCGCGGGGCAGCATTTTTCGCCGCGATCGTTCGGGCATCTGGGCTACACGGGGACGTCGCTCTGGGTGGACCCGGAGCGCGAGCTGGAGGTGGTCCTGCTCTCGAACCGCGTGCATCCGACCGCCAAGAACCAGGCGATCCAGCAGGTCCGGCCGAAGATCCATGATGCGATCTTCGAGGAGTTGGTGGGGTGATTGTGCCCTGTCACTGAAGGGAGTATACTCGTTGCATGACGATTGGACTGAAACAGAAACTCGATTACTCCGACTATGCAGGCATTCCCGACGACGGGAAACGCTATGAGCTGCTGGAAGGCGACCTCTACGTGACCCCCGCGCCGAGTCCCCGCCACCAGTGGATCTCGAAGAAGCTCCAGCGGATGTTGGAGGCGTATTTCGATGCCCGCGCGCTGGGCCGGGTTTTTGACGCCCCGATTGACGTGATTCTGACTCCCCATGATGTCGTTCAGCCGGACCTTGTGCTGGTGACCGATGAGCACCAGATCTCCGACCGCGGCATCGAGGGCCCGCCAGCGCTGGTGGTCGAGATCTTCTCTCCTTCGACGCGCGATCGGGACCGGGGGTGAAGGCGCGCCGGTACGCGGCGTTGGGTATCCGGCACTACTGGCTGGTCGATCCGGAGGCCGCGCGGCTGGAATGTTACCGGGCGGAAGCCGGGACCTACGTGCTGCTCGCGCAGGCGGAACAGGCCGGCACCCTCTCCCACCCCGACTGGCCGGACCTCATCCTCGACCTCGCCGACCTC
>CAZTUO010000031.1:0-7012 GCA_964616355.1 uncultured Nitrospira sp. | reverse complement strand
GGAAAGGTATCGTTCTGGATTACGATACTGAGGGCCATCTCGGGGGGATCGGTATTGACAATGCGAGCCGCAAGGTCGAGCTGAAACCGCTTACGCTCAGCAAGCTGTCGTTGATCGTGCAGAGTATTTCCGCCTGACGTGGCGTTGCGTGCCGGCGCCGCAACCCGGGCACCACTAGTCCGGATACTCCACCCAGGTTTCCTTCTCGGCCAGGTATTTCTTCCCGCGGAAGTTGACCCGCGTGCGCATGCGGGTGAAGCCGAGCGCGCGGAGCTTGTCCACGACGCTCTTGACCGCCCCGGCGATCGTCGGGACGGTCTCCCCCTCGACAGTCAGGGCCTCGTACATCACCTGGCCTCGGTATCCCTGCGGAGTGCGGTTGACGAGGATTGAACGGTTGAAGTACCGGTCGCTCGGGTCGTTCCCCTCGAGCTGGTGGCGCTCGACGACGCCATCCTTCTTGAACGACAGCGGCAGCGTGCTCACGACGCGACCCTCCTCAAATAACGGGCAGGCATCCGATGCTGGCGCGAGCGGCATTATAATCGCCCCAAGGGGCGACTGCAACATTGACAAGGGTGTGGGCCGCCCGTATGATCCCCTTCATCTCATCGAATGAGGGGCAGGCGCGCGATGAAAACCGAGGTCACTGCCACGATAGACAAGGGGCCGCTGACCGCGTCGAGCGCCCTGAACGTCCCCAACAGCCTCACCCTGCTGCGGATCCTCCTGATCCCGGTCTTCATCGGCTTGCTGGTGTACCAGCGCTACGAGTACGCGCTCGGCGTGCTGCTGGCGGCCGGGCTGACCGACGCGCTGGACGGGACGATCGCGCGGGTGGCGAACCAGCGCACCCGGCTGGGGGCCTACCTCGACCCGCTCGCGGACAAGCTGCTGCTGACCTCCGGGTTCATCACCCTTTCAGTCCTGCACCTAGTGCCGCTGTGGATCGTGATCCTGGTCGTGAGCCGGGACCTGATCCTGATGACCGGCACCCTGCTCGTGCGCCTTACCGACTCCCCGGTGGACCTGTCACCCACCCTGTTGGGGAAGGGGACGACGCTGTTCCAACTGTCCTACGTCCTGCTCGTGGTCGCGCTGACCTCCCGACAGATGGACGTTCGCCTGCTCGAGCCGCTGCTGCTGCTCACGGCCGGGCTCACGCTGGCGTCGGGACTCCACTACCTCTACCGCGGCTTCACCCAGTTGAGCGCCGGCGAGGCGTGAGCCGTTGGCCGCCGCTATCCCCGCGTTAAATCCAGGGGTTTAGTTGACAAGCCCTAGGCCCTCCAGTAGACTTCGGCCTTGTTCTCCACACCCCCAGGAAACAGCCCGAACGGTGGAACGAACCTGGCTCCTGATCACCGCGCGGCGAGCCTGTTCGAGCGGACCGGAGAAGGCCCCGGGTCGCCCGTGTCCTCAGGGCGGCCGTCGCCCGGGCGCCGCGTGATCCTGAGCCAGCGAGCAGACTTCCAGCGGAGGGCCCGCCCCCACCCCGGCCGGGCCGGATGACGCATGGCGACCTATACCTACGCCGGGAAAACCCGCAGGGGTCAGGTCAAGAAAGGCGAGCTCGTCGCCAAGAGCCGGGACGAGGCGGTCGAGCTGCTGCGGCGGCAGAATATCCTGGTCACCACGTTACAGGAGAAGGCCGCCACCAGCATCCTGCACATGACCACCGGCGGGGGGCCGACCGACAAGGACATCGTCGTCTTCACCCGCCAGTTCTCCACCATGATCAACGCCGGGCTCCCGCTCATCCAGTGCCTGGACATCCTCGCCACGCAATCCGAGAACAAGATCTTCTGCAAGACCATTGCGGAGATCAAAGTGGAGGTTGAGGGCGGCTCCACGCTGACCGACGCGATGAAGAAGCACCCCAAGGTCTTCGACGAGCTGTACGTCAACATGGTGCACGCCGGCGAGGTCGGCGGCATGCTGGACTCCGTCCTGGTCCGGCTGGCCAAGCACATCGAGAAAGCCATGAAGCTCAAGAGCCAGATCAAGGGCGCCATGGTCTATCCCGCAGCCGTGCTCGGGATCTCGATCATCGTGATCGTGGTGCTGATGATCTGGGTCATCCCGGTCTTCGCCAAGATGTTCGCCGAGATGTCCAGCGGTAAGGTCGGGCTGCCGGCCCCCACCCAGCTCGTGATTGACACGAGCACGTTCTTCCAGCACTACATCCTGCAGATGGCCGGCGTGGCGGGGGCGATCGCGTACGGCATCAAGCGGTACTACGGGACGCCCAAGGGGCGACTGGTCATTGACCGGCTCCTGCTCAAGGTGCCGGTGTTCGGGGATCTGATCCGCAAGGCGGCGGTGGCGAAGTTCACCAGGACGCTCGGCACGCTGATCACGAGCGGCGTGGCGATCCTCGAGGGGTTAGCGATCACGGCCAAGACCGCAGGCAACAAGGTGGTGGAAGAGGCGATCCTGGGGGCCCGGCAGAGCATCGCCGAGGGCAAGACTGTATCGGAGCCCCTGGCCAAGAGCGGGGTCTTTCCGAACATGGTCACGCACATGATCTCGGTGGGGGAGTCCACCGGCGCGCTCGACGCGATGCTCGGGAAGATTGCCGACTTCTACGACGACGAAGTGGATGCAGCGGTGGCCGCGCTGACCTCGCTCCTCGAGCCGATGCTGATGGTCTTCCTGGGCGTCACGATCGGTTTCATCGTGATCGCCATGTACCTCCCCATCTTCACTATGGCGAACCTGATCGGATAAGCCGAGCGAGTGGGATGCGGCGGCCCGGCGAGCCGCGGGGCGCGGGGGACCGGTCATGGACG
Organism: uncultured Nitrospira sp.; assembly: GCA_964616355.1. Classification (GTDB taxonomy): domain Bacteria; phylum Nitrospirota; class Nitrospiria; order Nitrospirales; family Nitrospiraceae; genus CAZTUO01. The sequence goes on along the minus strand of CAZTUO010000031.1, from coordinate 4,220 downwards.
AACTCCGAATCCGGCTGTACTGGCTGATGGGCCTGCGGCTGGTGGTCGTCACCCTCCTGCTGGGGCTGTCGATTGCCTTCCACGTGGGACGGGGTGAGCACGCGGTCACCTTCTACGCGCTCATCGCGCTCACGTACGCGATCACGATTGTCTATGCGGGCGCGCTGCGGTTCCTGAAGACCGAGCGGGCCCTGACGCTGATGGCCTATGGGCAGGTCGGGGTGGACCTGCTGCTCGAGACGTTCCTGGTCGCCCGCACGGGCGGGATCGAGAGCCCCTTTCCCGTGCTCTACATGATGACGGTCACGCTCGCGAGCTTCATCCTAAAGCGCCGCGGCGGCTTGATTACGGCCGGGGTGTCCGCGATCCTGTTCGGATTGGTCACGAACGTGCAGCTCTACGGGCTCGTCGAGTCGCGCGGCTGGATCCTGCCGAGCCGCCTCTCCGCGCCGGAGACCCTCTACACATTCGGTGTGAACACCCTCGCCCTGGTGGTCGTCGGTTTCCTGAGCGGGACCCTGGCCGAGCAGTTGCGCCGGACGGGCCTGTCCCTGGTGGAGAAGGAGCAGGGGCTGCACCGTCTGCGGATGTTCCACGAGAATGTCCTGCAGAGCCTGACCAGCGGGGTCTTTTCCACGAACGCCGCGGGGCAGATCACCTCGTTCAACCGGGCGGCGCAGGAGATCACGGGCTATCCGCTAACAGCCGTGCAGGGACGTCCGTGGGGAGAGGCGTTCAACTGGCAGCGGCCGGAGGCGATCTGCCAGGATCCGGCGGCGCTCACGGTCCCGTACCGCTTTGAATCGGAGGGCCGCCGCGCCGACGGCAGCCGGGTCGTGGTGGGGATGACGCTGTCGCCGCTCACGGAGGACGGCGCGCGGACCGGCGTGGTCGGCGTGTTCCAGGACCTGACCCAGGTGCGGGATCTGCAGGCGGAAATTCGGCGCCGGGAGTGGCTCGCGACGCTCGGGGAGATGTCGGCGGGGATGGCCCATGAGATCCGCAACCCGCTCGCCGCGCTGGCCGGCTCGATGCAGATGCTGCGCAAGGACGCCGACCTCGACGAGACGAGCCGGCGACTCATGGATATCGCCGTCCGCGAAGCGACGCGCCTCGACGCGATCATCACCGAATTTCTGATGTACGCGCGCCCGCCCGCCCTGAACTTAAAGGACTGCGACCTAAACGTCGTCCTGAGGGAGGTGATGGACCTGCTGCGCCACGAGGCGCAGTCCCGTCCCGGGATCATCCTGACTGCGCGGCTAGGCGCCGGGCCCATGACCGCCCAGGTGGACGATAACCAGCTCCGGCAGGTGCTCTGGAACCTGGCGATGAACGCCTTCGAGGCGATGCCCCAGGGTGGCCGGCTGACGATCACCACGCGGCGGCGGCGCGTCGGCACCGGCGACCGGAGCAGCGAGGTCATCGAGGTCGCGTTCGAGGACACCGGCGAGGGAATCAAGAAAGAGGACCTGGACAAGATCTTCCTGCCGTTCTTCACGACGAAGCGGCAGGGCTCCGGGCTGGGCCTCGCGGCGGTGCACCGGGTCGTGGACCTGCACGGCGGGTGGATCCGGGTGGAGAGCCAGGAGGGCAAGGGGTCGAGCTTCGTGGTGTGCCTGCCGCGGGTGGCGGAGGCGGGCGTGCGCCTGTGGCACGAAGGTAGGGAGCCGTGGAAAAGATCCTGATCGTCGACGACGAGAGCAGCATGCGCGAGGTCCTGAGCATCATGCTCAAGCGGGCCGGATACGCCGTGTCGGTGGCGGCCGACGGCGAGGAGGCCATCGCCCAGCTCGGTAAGGAGATCTTCGATTTGGTCATCACGGATCTGAAGATGCCCAAGGTCGGCGGGCTGGAGGTGTTGAAAGCGGTCAAGGAGGCCTCGCCCGACACGGTCGTGCTCGTGATCACGGCCTTCGCCTCCACCGAATCGGCCGTGGAGGCCATGAAGCGCGGAGCCTACGACTACCTCACCAAGCCCTTCCAGGTGGATGAGGTCCAGCTCATCATCCGGAACGCGCTGGAGAAGCGGCGGCTCACCACCGAGAACCTCCTGCTCAAGCGGGAGATGGCGAGCCAGTCCTCCTTCTCCCAGATCATTGGGCAGAGCGAGGCCATGCAGAAGGTCTTCGAGATGATCAAGCGCGTGGCCGACAGCCGGAGCAACGTGCTGATCTGCGGGGAAAGTGGCACGGGCAAGGAGCTGGTCGCGCGCGCCATCCATTACAACAGCGCGCGGAGCCGGATGCCCTTCGTCACCGTCAACTGTAGCGCGCTGCCCGAGCCGCTGCTGGAGAGCGAGCTGTTCGGGCACATGAAGGGCGCGTTCACCGGAGCGGTCGCCAACAAGGCTGGGCTGTTCGAAGTGGCCAACGGCGGCACGATCTTCCTGGACGAGATCGGGGAGACGACGCCGGCCACCCAGGTCAAACTGCTCCGGGTGATCCAGGAGCGGGAGTTCCGCCGGGTCGGGGGCACGCGCAACGTGCAGGTGGACGTGCGGATCATCGCGGCGACGAACAAGGACTTGGAGCAGGCCGTCGCGGAGGGCTCGTTCCGGGAGGACCTCTATTACCGGCTGGATGTCATTCCGATCCACTTGCCGCCGCTGCGGATGCGGACGGGCGACATTCCGCTGCTCGCGCGGCACTTCCTCGATCGCTTCTCGAAGGCGAGCGGCCGGCTGACGCCCTCGTTGAGCCCGGAGGCCATGCACGCACTCCTCGAACACGAGTGGCGGGGCAATGTGCGGGAACTGGAGAACGTGATCGAGCGGGTGGTGGCGTTCGCCTCAGGTCCCGTGATCTCGGAGCAGGAGATCCGCGGCTGGCTGCACCGGGTCCCGACGGCGCCGCAGTCGGCGTTGCCTAGCGACCTGCCGCCGGAGGGCGTGGACCTCGAGGAGCTGATCGGCCGGATCGAGAAGGACCTGCTGCTCAAGGCGCTCGAGCGGGCCCGCTGGGTCAAGAAGAAGGCGGCCAGGCTCCTCCACCTGAACACCCGCTCGTTCCGGTACCGGCTGGAGAAGTACGCGATCAAGGGTGGACGGGATTGAAAGTGAATAGCCGTCATTACAAACCCCCTCCGCTCCTCCGTCGACCGGCTCGGGGTGAACAGCGCTGCCAGTGAAACCATGCGCGCGGTCCGTTCGCGCTGAGCGGGGCGACGCACGGCCCTGAGGGTTTGCAATGACGGCGAGGGTGAATGGTGAACCGAGAGCACGTCCTATGGACGACGCTTCACGAATGACGAGCGAGGAATGACGCATCGCGAGCTCCGCGTGCTGGCCCCGGCGAAGGTGAATCTGATCTTGAGGGTGCTGGACCGCCGGCCCGACGGCTACCACAACCTCTGGTCGCTCATGCACACCGTCGGGCTGGCGGACGAGCTGCACGTCCGGGTACGCCTGGACGGTGACGAGGTCCGGCTGACCTGTGAGGACCCGGTGGTGCCGACGGACAGGCGCAACCTGATCTGTCGGGCCGCGGCGCTGGTGCTGGAGCAGGCAGCGGCCCAGGGGGTGCCGAAGGTGGGACTGGACATCGCGCTCACGAAGCGGGTCCCGGTGGCGGCCGGGCTGGGCGGTGGCAGCAGCGACGCCGCGGCGACGATTGCGGCGCTGAACCGGCTCCTCAGCCTGGGCTGGACGACGGCGGACATGGCCCGCGTGGGCGAGCGGCTGGGGAGCGACGTCCCATTTTTTTTCCACGCGCCCACGGCGAAGGTCTGGGGGCGTGGCGAGCAGGTCGCCGCCCTGCTCTTGACCGGGGCCCGCTGGGTGGTGCTGGTGAATCCCGGATTTCCCATTGAGACTCGCTGGGCGTATGAGCGGCTCGCGGCTGCACGGACGCGCCCAAAGCCGCTGCCAGAGGCGCTGCGCCGCCTGAAGCCTGGCGCGTCCCTCTCCTGGGAGGAACTCATCCCGCTCATGGAGAACGATTTCGAGGAAGCCCTGGCGCCGGCCTATCCCGTCCTGGGAGAGATCAAGCGCGAACTGCTCGCTGCTGGAGCGGAAGCGGCGCTGCTCTCCGGGAGTGGTGCGACGGTGTTCGGCCTCTTCCCCGACGAGGCGAGCGCGCGGCGTGCACGGGCGGCAGTCGCGGCGGCGCCGGGCCGGCGCGCGTACGCGGTCGCGGCCGGCGGCGAGCCCCCGACGGGCTTGTGAGCGATCCCCTCGCGCCGTCGCTCCGCGGGTGCGCCCCGGCGCCCCGAACGGTCGG